>JANMWV010000543.1:0-2250 GCA_031394165.1 Actinomycetes bacterium | reverse complement strand
CGTGTTCTGCAGCGAGGACGAGGACAACGTGTACGAGTTCCTCGGCTATCAGCCGATCCCGCCCGAGCTGCGCGAGAACGGCGGCGAGCTCGAGGCTGCGCGTGCAGGCGAGCTGCCCGTGCTCGTCGAGCTCGGCGACGTGCGCGGCGACCTGCACACCCACACGCACTGGTCGGCCGACGGGAAGAGCACGCTCGAGCAGATGGTCGCAGCGGCGGCCGCGCGCGGTTACGAGTACTACGCGATCACCGATCACTCGCACTATCTGCGCGAGGGCAGGCTCGCGGCGCAGCTCGAGGAGATCGAGACGGTGCGCGCGCAGTTCCCGAAGCTGCGCATCCTCGCCGGCGTCGAGGCGAACATCCGGTCGAACGGCGAGGTCGACGTGCCGGAGGCAGAGCTCGCGCTGCTCGACTGGGTCGTCGCGTCGGTGCACAACGCGCCCGAGAACCGGCCGACCGAGCGCGTGCTGGAAGCGATGGACAACCCGTACGTCGACTGCATCGGGCATCTCACCGGTCGGCGCATCCGCTCGCGCGGCCCGCGCGACGTGGACGTCGAGCGGGTGATCGAGAAGGCGCTCGAGGTCGGCTGCGTGCTCGAGATCAACGGGCAACCGGACAGGCTCGATCTCCGCGATGTGCATGCGCGCGCGGCGAAGGAGGCGGGCTTGAGGCTTGTGGTCAACTCCGACGCGCACTCGGTCGGCGCCCAGAACTACGTCGAGTTCGGGATCGGCCAGGCGCGGCGCGGCTGGCTGACGAAGGACGACGTCGCCAACACGCGCACGTGGAAGCAGCTCGAGAAGATCCGCCGGAAGCGGCCGTGAGCGATTTCCGCGAGGACGGCTATGCCGCGGTCGACTGGGCCGCGCGCTATCTCGAGCGAGTCGGCGACCTGCCGGTGCTCGCGCAGGTGAAGCCCGGCGACCTGTCGGCGAAGCTGCCGCTGTCACCGCCGGAGCACGGGGAGCCGTTCGCGAACGTGCTGCGCGACCTCGACGAGTTGATCGTGCCTGCGCTGACGAACTGGCAGCATCCGCGTTTCTTCGCGTACTTCGCCGTCACCGCGTCGGAGCCGGGGATCCTCGCCGAGCTGATCGCCGCGACCGTGAACCAGGTGGCGCTGCTCTGGCGCGCGTCGCCGGCGTCGACGGAGCTCGAGCTGCGCACCGTCGATTGGGTACGGCAGCTGCTCGGGCTTCCCGACGGCTGGCACGGGCACATCGAGGACACCGCCTCGACGTCGACGCTCGCAGCATTGATCGCCGCTCGGCACATCAGCGGCCGCAACGTCGTCGTGTGCTCGGAGCATGCGCACTCGTCGGTCGAGAAGGCGGCCCGCATGCTCGGGATGGAGCTGCGCAAGGTCGAGGCCGACGAGCAACTGAGCATGCGCACCGCCGGACTCGATCTCTCCGACGTTGCCGCGGTTGTCGCGACGGTCGGCACGACGTCGTTCGCGTCGGTCGATCCGGTGCGTGAGCTCGCCGAGCTCGCGCACGCCGCCGGAGCATGGCTCCACGTCGACGCAGCGTACGCCGGCTCGTCGTGGATCTGCGAAGAGGAGCGCGGCTCACAGGACGGCGTCGAGCTCGCGGATTCTCTCGTCGTCAACCCGCACAAGTGGTTGATGGTGCCGATGGACTGTTCGCTGCTCTGGACGTCGCGCCCGGACGAGCTACGCACGGCGTTCTCGCTCACGCCGGAGTACCTGCGCACGGACGACGATGCGTACGCGCTCTCGGACTACGGCCCGGCGCTCGGACGACGGTTCCGTTCGTTGAAATTGTGGGCGGTGCTTCGGTGTTACGGCCGCGAAGGACTTCAGGCGATGTTGCGCGAGCATGTGCGGCTCGCGAACCTGTTCGCGGAGTGGGTCGATGCGGACAGCGACTGGGAGCTGTGCGCGCCGCAGCGCTTCTCACTCGTCGTCTTCCGGTACACCGGGACCGACGAGACAAACGAGGCGATCGTCGAGCGCGCGAATCGCAGTGGTGAGATGTTCCTCTCGCACACCAAGCTGAACGGCCGCTACGTGATGCGGCTGGCAATCGGAAACGCGAGCACGACGGAAGACGACGTGCGTCGCGCCTGGGACGTCTTGAACAGGGAGGCACGAGCATGATCGTCACGACGATGAACGACATTCCCGGCTACGAGGTCGACGAGGTCTACGGCGAGGTGTTCGGCCTGACCGTCCGCTCGCGCAACATCGGCTCGCAGTTCGGCGCGAGCATCAAGTCGATCC
>JANMWV010000540.1:0-5351 GCA_031394165.1 Actinomycetes bacterium | reverse complement strand
GGGCTCGTCCTGCTCCCCGACCACCAGGTGGTCCGGCGTCGCGTCTCGCGGCAGGCACGCCTCGGTGGCCGCGCGCTGCAGTCGTTCGCCGACCTCCGCACGGGCGACCACGTCGTGCACGAGGACCACGGTGTCGGCAAGCTGCTCGGCTTCGAGACGAAAGAGGTCGCCGGCGTCACGCGCGATTACCTGCTGCTCGCGTTCCGCGGCGAGGACCGTCTCTACGTTCCGCACGAGCAGCTCGGCAGGGTGTCGCGTTACGTCGGCGCCGACGCGAGCTCGCCGGCGCTTTCGAAGCTCGGCGGCAAGGCGTGGCAGCTGCTCAAGTCGCGTGCGCGCGAGTCGGTGCAGGAGCTCGCGTCGGAACTGATCGCGCTCTACGCGCAGCGTCAGACGCGCGAGGGCATCGCGTACGACCTCGAGCACGAATGGCTGCAGCGGCTCGAGGCGTCGTTCCCGTACCGCGAGACGCCCGACCAGGAGAACGCGATCGAGGCCGTGAAGGAGGACCTCGAGGCGCCGCGGCCGATGGACCGGCTCGTGTGCGGCGACGTCGGCTTCGGCAAGACGGAGGTCGCAGTGCGTGCAGCGTTCGCCGTTGCGGTGAACGGCAAGCAGGTGCTGGTGCTGGCGCCGACGACGATCCTCGCCGAGCAGCACTGGAACACCTTCCGCGACCGCTACCGCGACTTCCCGGTGCGCGTCGAGATGGTCTCGCGCTTCCGCACGCCGAAGGACGTCAAGCAGGTCCTCGCCGACTTCAGCGCAGGCAAGGTCGACGTGCTCATCGGCACGCACCGCGTGCTGAGCCGCGACGTGATCCCGAAGGAGCTCGGGCTCGTCGTGCTCGACGAGGAGCAGCGCTTCGGCGTCCAGCAGAAGGAGTTGCTGAAGTCCCTGCGACTCGAGGTGGACGTGCTGACGCTCAGCGCGACGCCGATTCCGCGCACGCTGCACATGTCGCTCTCGGGGATGCGCGACATCTCGATCATCGAGACGCCTCCGGAGGGACGCCGCCCGATCCGCACGACCGTCGGCGAGTACGACGAGGAGATGATCGTGCAGGCGCTGCTGCGCGAGAAGGAGCGCGGCGGCCAGGCGTTCTATCTCCACAACCGCGTCGAGTCGATCGACGCCGCGGCCGAGAAGCTGCAGCAGCTTTGCCCCGACCTCCGCTTCCTCGTCGCGCACGGGCAGATGAAGGAGAAGGAGCTCGAGGAGAAAATGCATGCGTTCCTGCGCGGCGACGCCGACGTGCTCGTGTCGACGACGATCATCGAGTCGGGCCTCGACATCCCGCAGGCGAACACGCTGATCGTCGAGCGTGCCGACATGCTCGGGCTGTCGCAGCTCTACCAGATCCGCGGCCGCGTCGGCCGCTCCGACGCGACCGCCTACGCGTACCTCTTCTATCCCGAAGCGCGCGAGCTGACGCCCGAGGCGCGCGCGCGGCTGGCGACGCTCGCCGACCACACCGAGCTCGGCGCGGGCTTCGCGATCGCCATGCGCGACCTCGAGATCCGCGGCGCCGGAGAGCTGCTCGGCGGCGAGCAGTCCGGTCACGTCGCCGCCGTCGGCTTCGAGCTCTACGTCGAGCTCCTGAACGAGGCCGTCGCCGAGCTGCAGGGACAGCGGCGCGTCGCCGCGCGGCCGGTGCGCGTCGACGCGCGGATCGACGCCTACGTGCCGCAGCAGTACGTCAGCTCTGAGGCGCTGCGCATCGACATCCACCGACGGCTCGCGCTCGCCGAAACGGAGGACGAGCTCCGCGAGCTGCAGGCGGCGCTCGAGGACCGGTACGGGCCGCTGCCGGAGCCGGTCGCGAATCTGATCGCGATCCAGGAGGCGAAGATCAAGGTGGCCCTGCTCGGGGCCGACTACCTCGTGTTCCGGGGCGGCAAGGCCACCGTCGGGCGGCTCGTCCTGGGCTCCCAGGAGCTGAAAGAGCTGCGGAGCCGCATCCACACGGCCGTCTACACCACCGGCAGCAGCGAGGTCACCCTGCGCGGCGAGGACGGTTTCCCCCAGGCGATCCGGCTGGTCGATGCTATCCTCGAGGCTCGCCAGGCAGCATGAGGCGTCAACGCGCCTGCTGTTCCGGCCACCTTCTCGCCATCCGAGCCCCTGGGATCCCAATGAGACTGTTCCGCTTTCTCCCTCTTCTCGCGCTTCTGACCGTCGTCGTGCTCGCCGCAGGCTGCGGCGGCAGCGGTAAGAAGAGCGTCCCCTCCGACTCGGTCGCCGTCGTCGGCAGCGCGCACATCACCAAGAGCCAGTTCACGATGCTGATGGACGGCACCCAGCGCGCGTACGTCGCGCGGAAGACGCCGTTCCCGAAGGCCGGGACGTCGCAGTACAAGGCGCTCCAGGATCAGACGATGAAGTACCTCGTCCAGCAGTCCGAGCTCGAGCAGAAGGCCAAGAGCCTCGGCGTCACGGTGACGG
This sequence comes from Actinomycetes bacterium, assembly GCA_031394165.1. GTDB lineage: Bacteria > Actinomycetota > Thermoleophilia > Gaiellales > Gaiellaceae > Palsa-739. The sequence goes on along the minus strand of JANMWV010000540.1, from coordinate 2,906 downwards.
ACAAGGACGTCCAGGCGCGGATCGCGCAGATCAAGAAGCAGTACTTCGCCGGCAACGAGAAGAAGTATCAGTCGCAGCTCAAGGCGCAGGGTCTCACCGAGCCGCTGCTCGCGCTCAACCTGCACGGGCAGATCCTCTCCGAGAAGCTCTACACCAAGGTGACCGGCGACGTGAAGGTCAGCGACGCCGAGATCCAGAAGTACTACGTCGACCACAAGTCGACGTACGCGCAGGCCGCGAGCCGCGACGTGCGTCACATCCTCGTGAACGACAAGAAGCTTGCAGACTCGATCGAGTCGCAGCTGAAGGGCGGCGCCGACTTCGCCAAGCTCGCGAAGAAGTATTCGAAGGATCCCGGCTCCGCCGCACAGGGCGGGAAACTGACGATCTCGAAGGGCCAGACCGTTGCGCCGTTCGACAAGGTCGCGTTCTCGCTCAAGAAGAACGAGCTGTCGGCGCCCGTGCACACGACATACGGGTGGCACATCATTCAGGCGCTCTCCGACGTCAAGCCCGCGACGCAGACCCCGTTGAAGACGGTCAAGGAGTCGATTCGAACGCAGCTGCTGCAGACGAAGAAGACCGACGTGATCAACAAGTGGGTCGCCGACGTGAACAAGGAGTACGCCTCGAAGATCGGCTACCAGACCGGGTACACGCCGCTCGTGACGACCACCGCCGCGACCACGACCGCGGCCACGACGACGAGCAACAAGTAGCGTGGAGGGCCTGGAACAGGCCCTCCTGGATCTGCAGCGCCTGACGGAGCAGTTGCGGCGCGAGTGCCCCTGGGACCGGGACCAGACGGCGCGCACGATCGTGCCGCACACCGTCGAGGAAGCCTACGAGGTCGCCGACGCGGCGCTCGCGGGCGACGACGCGAAACTGCTCGACGAGCTGGGAGACCTCCTCTTCCAGGTCTATTTTCTCTCGCTGCTCCTGTCGGAGCAGGGGAACGGCGACCTCGCGTCCGTCGCGCGCGGCGTGCACGCGAAGCTCGTGCGTCGGCACCCACATGTCTTCGGGGACGTCGAGGCGAAGACCGCCACGCGCGTGAAGGAGAACTGGGACCGCATCAAGCGTGAGCAAGAGGGGCGCGAAGGCGTGTTCCACGACGTGGCGTCTGCGCTGCCGAGTCTTTTGTACGCGCGGAAGGTGCAGCAGCGGGCGAAGTCGGCCGGCTTCGAGTATCCGGACGTCGCTGGTGCCGTCGCCGACCTCGACGACGAGCTGCGCGAGCTGAAGGACGACATCGAGTCGCCCGAGCGTCGCGCGGAGGAGCTCGGCGACGTGCTCTTCGCCGCGGTGAACGTCGCACGCAAGCTCGACGTCGATCCGGAGCTCGAGCTGCGCCGCGCCGCGGATCGCTTCCGCACGCGCGTCGAGACTGCCGAGACGCTCGCCGCCGCGCGCGGCGAGAATTGGAGCGAGCTGCCGCTCGACGAGCAGGACCGCTACTTCGACCTCGCCAAGGAGACCGCCGAATGAGTCGCATCGCCCACGTGCAGGCCCGCCAGATCCTCGATTCGCGCGGGAATCCGACCGTCGAGGTCGACGTCGTCCTCGACTCGGGCGCGTTCGGCCGCGCGGCTGTGCCTTCCGGGGCGTCGACCGGTGTCCACGAGGCGGTGGAGCTGCGCGACGGCGGTGAGGCATACGGCGGCAAGGGCGTCACGCAGGCGGTCGCGAACGTCAAGGGCGAGATCGCCGAAGCGGTGCGCGGTCTCGACGCGACCGACCAGGAGGCGCTCGACTGCGCGCTGATCACTCTCGACGGCACGCCGAACAAGGGCCGTCTCGGCGCGAACGCCATTCTCGGTGTGTCGCTCGCCAACGCGAAGGCGGCTGCGTCCGACGCCGGCGTGTCGCTCTTCCGGTATCTCGGCGAGGAGAGCGAGGTGACGCTGCCCGTGCCGATGATGAACGTGATCAACGGCGGCGCGCATGCGGCGAACTCGATCGACCTGCAGGAGTTCATGGTCGTGCCCGCCGGCGCAGCGTCCTTCGCGGAGGCCTTGCAGATCGGCGCGGAGGTCTACCACGCGCTCAAGCAGGTGCTCGGCGACCGCGGCCTCACGACCGGCGTCGGCGACGAGGGCGGCTTCGCTCCCGACCTGGAGTCGAGCGAGGCGGCGATCGAGGCCGTGCTCGAGGCCGCGGAGCGTGCGGGCCATCGTGACCGCATTGCGATCGCGCTCGATCCGGCTGCGAGCGAGATCTTCGCCGACGGCCGCTACCGCTTCGAAGGCCGAGATCTGGCGTCGGCCGAGATGCCCGCCTTCTGGCGCGGCATCGCCGAGAAATACCCCGTCGTCTCGATCGAGGACGGGCTCGCGGAGGACGACTGGGACGCGTGGGCGGTTCTCACGAGCGAGCTCGGCTCGAGTGTCCAGCTCGTGGGCGACGACATCTTCGTCACGAACCCGGAGCGGCTCCAGCAGGGCATCGACCGCGGGGTCGCGAACTCGATCCTCGTCAAGGTGAACCAGATCGGCACGCTGACCGAGACGATCGAAGCCGTGCGTCTCGCACAGGCGAACGGGTACACGGCGGTGATGTCGCATCGCTCGGGCGAGACCGAGGATGCGACGATCGCCGACCTCGCCGTCGCGCTCGGCACCGGACAGATCAAGACGGGCGCACCCGCGCGCTCGGATCGCGTGGCGAAGTACAACCAGCTCCTCCGCATCGAGGAGGAGCTCGGAAGCCGCGCGTCGTATCCGGGCTGGGACGCGTTCCCGCGCACGCGAAGCTAACCTGGATCATGGTCCCGGAACGCCGAACGAAGATCGTCGCGACGCTTGGACCGGCATCGGATTCGCCGGAGCGGCTCCACGAGCTCGTCGCCGCCGGCATGGACGCCGCGCGCCTAAATCTCTCGCACGGCACGCACGACGCGCATGCCG
>JANMWV010000129.1:0-9906 GCA_031394165.1 Actinomycetes bacterium | reverse complement strand
AGGAACTTCCAGATGTACTCGATGTTCGTGTCGCTGAAGGTGAAGTAGTCGTTGCCCCAGTCCATCCACTGGCCGAGCCGCTTCGACGCGGCCGTGATCTCCTGCGACGACCTGACGACGACGTCGCGGCACTTGCGGGCGAACTCCTCGAGCCCGTACTCCTCGATCTCGTGTTTCGAGTTCAGCCCCAGCTCCCGCTCGACGCCGACCTCGATCCACAGTCCCTGGCAGTCGAAGCCGTTCTGGTAGCGCTGGTCGAAGCCGCGGAGGGCTTTGTAGCGCTGGAAGACGTCCTTCAGCGTCCGGCCCCAGGCGTGGTGGACGCCGAGGCCCTTGTTCGCCGTCACCGGGCCGTCGAAGAACGAGAACCGGGGCCCGCCGCGGTTGCGCTCGCGGAGCGTGGCGAAGGTACCCTGGGCCTCCCACCAGGCGAGAACCTCCTCTTCGAGGGCGGCGTGGTCGGGCACCGTCGGTAGCGGCTGGAAGACTTGGTCGGCCATCGGGAAGCGAAGTGTAGAGAGCGACGTTCTCTCCTATGGAGGATCGGGTATCGACCCTCCTTGGTCACACGAAAGGAAGCGAATGGCAACTGACGTCACCGACGCGACGTTCGAGAGCGAGGTCCTGCAGAACGGCGAGCCCGTGCTCGTCGACTTCTGGGCGGAGTGGTGCGGCCCCTGCCATGCGGTGGCACCCGTGCTCGAGAAGATCGCGGAAGAGCGGAGCCTGAAGCTCGTCAAGGTCAACATCGACGAGAACCAGGATCTCGCGCTGCGCTACGGGATCCAGTCGATCCCGAACATGGTCCTCTTCGAAGCGGGACAGCCGAAGGCTTCGGCGGTCGGCGCGATGCCGAAGGGGATGCTCGAGCGGTCACTCGGCCTCAGTGAAGGAACACTGAGCGAAGGCGCACCCGCCGCCTAGCAGAGGTTTGCGGGCAGGGGCCGGAACGCCGGCCTCTGCCTCACCTCACTGCTTGAAGACTCAGCTTTCCTGGGTGTCCAGGAAGCTCAGAAACGCCGCGTGCTTGGAGAGGAAGTCCTCGATCTCGGCCACGCCGGCACCAGCCCAGTCCTCGAGCCAGGTCTCGGAGAGGTCGTCCTCGATGCGATGGAGGCCTCGTTCGCTCATGGCGGAATGATCGACCGCAGCCATTGGGGTCGCCATGGGCCGTTCGGCTCAACTTGCCGGGCCCCAGGGCCTACGGCCACGGCTAGCGTAGGCCCGCCGTGCCACGTTCATCCGCCACCTCGCACGAGCTCGCGCGCGTCGAGCTGCTCGCCGGCCTCCCCGGCCAGATCCTCGGCAAGCTCGCGAAGCAGATGGTGCGCGAGGAGCTCGCACCGGGCACCACGGTGATCCGGGAGGGCGACCCGGGCGACCGCTTCTACGTCGTCTTCGCCGGGATGCTCAGCGTCACGAACCGCGACATGGGCGAACGCGTGCTCCTGCGGCCCGGCGACTACTTCGGCGAGGTCGCGCTCGCGATGGACGTGCCGCGCACCGCAACCGTCACGGCGATCACACCGGTGGTCGTCGCGAGCTGCGACCGCGCGACGTTCGACGAGTTTCTCCGCCCGCTCTTCGCGGACGACGAGTAGGTTCTTACCCGAGCTCGTCGAAGATCGCGTCGCCGAGCCGCGGCCACGCGTCCTTCGCCCAGTCGCCGAACTCGCGATCGGTCAGCACGGCGCACGCGAGACCGGCGACGGGATCGACCCAGAGAAACGTGCCGGCCGCGCCGAAGTGGCCGAACGTCCGCGGCGAGTTGCGCGCGCTCGTCCAGTGCGGGTCCTTGCCGTCGCGCAGCTCGAACGCGAGCCCCCAGTCGTTCGGCTCCATCCGCCCCCACCCGGGGAGCACGCCGGCAAGGCCCGGGAACTGCACCGACGTCGCCTCGGCGAGCGTCTCCGCCGCGACGAGCGTCGGCGCGAGCAACTCTCGCGCGAGCGCGAGCAGATCGTCGAGCGGCCCCGTGTAGCCCCACGCCGCCGAGCTGCCCAACGCGCCGACGAGACCGAGTGGGCCGAGCACCGCGCGCTGCAGATACTCCGCGAACGGCATCTCCGCGCCCGTCTCGACGAGCGCCGCCGCGGCCTCGATCCCGGCGTTCGAGTAGATCCGCCGGCGCTCGGGCGCCAGCAGCGGCGGTCCCCAATCCGGCGGCAACCCCTCGGGCGGCAGCCCCGAGGCGTGCGCGAGCAGATGCCGCAGCGTCGACCCGGGCGGCCCGGCGGGCTCGTCGAGGTCGACCGTCCCCTCCTCGACGGCGACGAGCGTCGCGAGCCCCGTGAGCACCTTCGTGACGGACGCCCAGCGCAGCGGCGCAGCGCGAGGGCCGTGCGCGGCGAGCTCGCCGCCGGCGCGCGTCACCCCTGCCGCGGCGGTGCGCGCTCCCCACTCGTCGATCGTTCTCAACGCGTCCACGGCGGGTGATACTAGGGCCATGGAGCGCCGGGTCATCTCCTCGGGCTCGTCCTGGGAGGAGCGGTACGGCTACAGCCGCGCCGTCGTCGCCGGAGCGCACGTCTTCGTCGCGGGAACGGCGCCGATCATGCCGGGCGACGTCGATCCGCCGGCCGGCGCGTACGAGCAGATGCGCCGCTGCCTCGAGATCGCCGAGGCGGCGCTCGCGGAGGCCGGCGCGAGCTTGGCTGACGTCGTGCGCACGCGTGTTTTCATGACCGACGCCGCACACGCACCCGAGGTGATGCGTGCACACGGCGAAGCGTTCGGTTCGGTGCGGCCCGCGTGCGCGAGTGTCGTCGCGGGCCTGCTCGATCCGCGCTGGCTCGTCGAGATCGAGCTCGACGCCGTTGTCGGAGCGGACGCGTGAGGCAGGTTGTTCCTTCGTCGATCACGGGCAAGGGCAGCGGCTTCGCGGCCGGCGGCAGCGTGCTCGACCACGCCTTCGGCCAGAGTGACGCGTACACGCTCGGCGTCGAGGAGGAGTACATGCTCCTCGACAGCGAGACCTTCGACCTCGTGCAGCACATCGACACCGTGCTCGCCGCGGTGCAGGGACACGAGCTCGAGCCGCGCATCAACGCCGAGCTGATGCAGTCGGTGCTCGAGATCGCAACACCCGTCTGCCACACGCCTGCCGACGTCGAGGCGCAACTGCTGCAACTACGCGGCTACGTGAGCGGCGTCGCGCGCGAGCAAGGGCTACGCGTCGGCTCGGCGGGCACGCATCCGTTCTCGCTCTTCGAGCGGCAGCGGATCACGGCGAAGGACCGCTACCGCGCGCTCGTCGACCAGATGCAGTACATCGCGCGCCGCGAGCTGATCTTCGGCCTGCACATCCACGTCGCGGTCGACAATCCCGAGAAGGCGATCCAGGTCGTCAACGCGCTGATCGGCCACCTCGCCGAGCTCGTCGCGCTGTCGTCGAACTCCCCGTTCTGGCGCGGCGAGCCCACGGGCCTCGCATCGTCGCGGCACATGGTGTTCGCGGCGTTCCCGCGCTCCGGCCCGCCGCCGCGGTTCCGCGACTACGCCGACTATGCGGAGGTCGTCGGCCAGCTCGAGCGCACGGGCTGCATCGCCGACTACACGCACATCTGGTGGGACATCCGCCTGCATCCGCGGCTCGGGACGATCGAGATCCGCATCTGCGACGCGGTGACGCAGCTCGAGGACGTCGTCGCGATCACCGCGTACTGCCAAGCACTCGTGAAGCACTACTCGGAGCGCTTCGACGCGGGCGACGAGATCCCGTCGTTCCACCGCATCCTCACGACCGAGAACAAGTGGCTCGCTGCACGGTACGGCCTCGAGGCGCCGGTCATGGACCTCGTCACGGGCCGCCGGAACCGGATGTCGGTCGCGCAGGTCGTGCGCCGGACGTTGAAGCTGATCGCGCCGCATGCGAATGAGCTCGGCTCGGTGGCCGAGCTCGCCGGCATCGAGGAGATCCTCCGACGGGGCAACGGCGCCGACCGCCAGCTCCACGTGTTCAACGCGAACCGTGACATCGTCGAGGTCGTGCGCGAGATCGCCGCGCTGACGGAAGTCGCCGCGATCCCCACGACCGCATAAGCTGCGCGACATGCTCGAGGTCGGCAGCCGCATCCCGGACGCGCTCGTCTGGACGACACCGCAGGAGACCGCGACCGTCGCGCAACTCGTCTCCGACGGCCCGATCCTGCTGCTCTTCTATCTCTTCGATTGGTCCTCGACCTGAACGAACGAGCTCGAGCTCCTGCGTGACAGGAGCGACGAGTTTCGCGCCGCGGGCGTGCAGCCGTATGCCGCGTCGCGCGACTCGCCGTGGACGCACGCCGCGTGGATGCAGGCACTCGATCTCGACATCCCGCTGCTCTCCGACTGGAACGCCGTCGCGACGCGCGGCTTCGACGTGGCGTTCGACTACAGGGGAATGCAGGACGTCTCCAAGCGGTCGGCCTTCCTGATCGACCGCGACGGCGTCGTGCGCGGCGCGTGGCTCTACGGCAACGCCGAGCTGCCCGACTTCGACGTGCTACTCGCTGCAGCGCTCGCTTTGCGCCGCTGACGCGTTGCTCGCTTCACGGGGGAAACCATGTTTCCCCCGTGGGCCCCCTTCTTCGTGCGCTCCCGACAGGCGGGTCACTGCTGCGCGGAGCAAGCTCCGCTCCGCGACGCCTGGATCACATTCCCATCGCGTGATAGCCACTGTCGACGTAGAGGGTTGTCGCGGTGACGTTCTTCGCGCCGTCGCTGAGTAGGTACGCGGCGGCGGCGGCGACGTCCACTGCGTCGACGTGACGGTGCAGCGGAGCGCGCTCCTCGACGATCGCCTCCATCGTCGGAAACCCGGCGATCGAGCGCGCGGCAAGCGTGCGCACCGGGCCGGCCGAGACCGCATTGACGCGGATGTTCTTCGCGCCGAGATCGGACGCGAGATAGCGCATCGACGCATCGAGCGTCGCCTTGGCGACGCCCATCACGTTGTAGTGCGGCACGACGCGCTCGCCGCCGAGATAGGTCATCGTCAGGATCGAGCCGCCGCCGGCTTTCTCCATCAGCGGCTCGGCAGCCTTTGCGCACGCGACGAGCGAGTAGGCGCTGATGTCGATCGCCATCCAGAAGCGGTCGCGCGGCGTATCGGTGAAGCGGCCCTCGAGATCCTCTGCGGCGGCGAAGGCAACCGAGTGGACGAGGATGTCGAGCTCGCCGTCGTACGCCTGCCCGACCTCGCCGAAGACGCGTGCGATGTCCTCATCGGAGCGGACGTCGCACTCGGTGACGAGCGCTGCGTCGACCGTGGCCGCGAGGTCGCGCACGCTCTTCTCGATGCGCTCGCCCTGATAGGTGAACGCAAGCCGGGCGCCGCCGTCGGCGAGCGCCTGCGCGATCGCCCACGCGATCGAGCGCTTGTTTGCGACGCCCATGACGAGCGCGCGCTTGCCTGCGAAGGGTCCCGGCATCCGCGCGATCCTATCCGGAGGACCCCTGTCGTCGGATACCCTCTGCTCCCTTGCGCCGCGCGACTCCGCTACTCGCCTGCTGCGCGGCGCTCTTCGCCGCCGTGGCGGCCGCGGCGCAGCCGGTGCCGGTCGACCGCGGGTCGCTGCCACGGGTCCGCGCCGGTGTCGTGCCCATCGTCGCGTCGTCGGGCCGCGTGCGCGTGATCGCCCGTCTGTCGCTGCCGCCGCTCGCGCAGCGGTTCGGCCGCGGTCTCGCCGCCGCGGGCGCGCAGCGCAGGCTGGACGTGGCGAGCGCCGGTGCCCGCGCCTACCTGCGCCGCCTCGAGAGCGCGCAGGCCGCGGCTGCGGCACAGCTCCGCCGCGCGATCCCCGAGGCGCGCATCGGCCGCCGCTTCCGGATCGTGCTCGACGCGCTCACCGTGTCGCTGCCCGCCTCGCAGCTGCCCGCCCTCGTGCGCCTGGGCTCGGTCACCGCCGTCTACCCGAGCGTGTCGTACACGATGGCGCTCGACCACTCGCCGTCGGTGATCGGGGCGGACGTGCTGCAGCAGCAGCAGGGAGCAGACGGCACCGGCATGAAGATCGCCGTCGTCGACGACGGCATCGACCAGGCGAACGCGTTCTTCGACCCACGGGGTTTTTCGTACCCCAAGGGCTTTCCGAAAGGCCTGCCGAGGTGGACGACACCGAAGGTGATCGTCGCCCGCGTCTTCCCCGGGCCGAACGCCGGCGCGCCCGGCCGCCTCGCGGTCGACCCCGACTCGTCGTTCCACGGCACGCACGTCGCCGGCATCGCGGCGGGCGACACGGGAACGACGGCGCCTGCCGGCGGCGACCATCCACGCGTGACCGGGTTGAGTGGCGTCGCACCTCGCGCGTGGCTCGGCAACTACCGCGTCTTCACGGTGCCGACCCCGATCGGCCACGTGGCGAACACGCCGGAGATCGTCGCGGCGTTCGAAGCGGCGGTGAGCGACGGCATGGACGTGATCAACTTCTCCGGCGGCGGGCCGCAGGTCGAGCCGGCCAACGACGCCCTCGTGGAGGCGATCCACAACGTCGCCGCAGCCGGCGTCGTCCCCGTGATCGCGGCGGGCAACGACCGCGACGACTTCGGGCTCGGCTCGGCCGGCTCGCCCGGAACGGCGCCCGACGCAATCTCCGTCGCCGCCGTCTCGAACACGCACGTCTTCGCGCCCGCCCTCGACGTCACGACGCCCGGCGCACCCGACGTCGTGAAGGCCGTCCCCTTCCTGGGCGCGAACGGCGACAAGGCACCGGACGCCTGGGCGACGACCGATCAAACGCTGATCGACGTCGAATCGATCGTCGGTCGCGACGGCCGCGGCGTGGAACGCCATCTCTGCGGGCCCGACGGGAACCTCGCGTCGGCGCACGGGCAACTCCCGGCAGGCTCGCTCGCCGGCGCGATCGTGCTGGTGCAGCGGGGCCTGTGCCCGTTCACGACGAAGGCGCAGCAGGCGAAGGACGCAGGCGCGGCCGGCATCGTCGTCGCCGACAACCGCCAGGGGGAGGCGAACGGCATTCCCACGAGGCTCGCCCTGCCGGGCGGGATGATCGCGAATCTCGACGGAGACCATCTGCGTGCGTATCTCGCGACGCACGGCGGCCGCGCGACGGTGCGGATCGGGCACGACCCGCTCGAGCTCGAGACCGGGCGGAGCGGCGTGATCACGAGCTTCTCCTCCGGCGGCCCGACCGCCTTCGGCCACGACCTCAAGCCCGACGTCGCCGCACCCGGCGGCCAGATCCTCTCCGCGACGCTCCCGAACACCGACGACTCCCGCTTCGGCGTGTTCGACGGCACGTCGATGGCGACTCCGCACGTCACCGGCGCGGTGGCACTGCTGCTCGAGCTGCATCCCGGCTGGACACCGGCGCAGGTGAAGTCCGCGCTCGTCTCCACGGCGGGCGCCGCCTGGGCCGACACGGCGCGCACGCAGGAGGCGCCGGTGACGCTCGAGGGCGGCGGTCTCGTCGCGCTCCCGCGCGCAACCGATCCGCAGCTCTTCACCGACCCGGTGTCGCTCTCGTTCGAGGACCTCGTCGTCACGCGCGGCGCCGCGAGCCGCGGCCTGCTCATCCGTCTGACCGACGCAAGCGGCGGCGCCGGCACGTGGTCGGTGGAGCTCGCGCCGCAGTCGGCAACCGCCGGTGCGTCGATCGACGTTCCCGGGCTGATCGCGGTGCCGCCCGGCGGCGAAGCGGACGTCGCCGTGGTCGCACGCGCCGCTGCCGACGCAGTACAGGGCGAGAACTACGGCTTCGTCGTCCTGCGAAGAGGCGACGTGACGCGCCGCGTCCCCTACCTCTTCCTCGTCGACCGCCCCGCGCTCGCCGGCGCAACGGTCGTGACGCTGAAGCAGGTCCAGTCGGGCGACACGCGCACCGGGGTGAACCGCGTCGAGGCGTACCGCTACCCGGTGGCGCCCTTCGGCAACGCGCCGGACACGCCGCCGATGCTCGAGAGCGGCAGCGAAACGGTGTACGAGACGTTCATCGACCGTCCTGCCGTGAACGCCGGCGTGGTGGTCGTGCGCGAGACGCCTGGCGCGCGGGTCGACCCGTTCTACCTCGGTGCGAAAGACGAGAACACCGTGCAGGGATTCGCGGGCACGCCTGTCAACGTGAACGCGCTGACGCCCGGCTACCTCCTGCCGGTCGGCGCGGCCGGTACGTCGTTCCCTCGGCAGCAGCGCTTCTTCGTCGTCGTCGACTCGGGGCGCGAGCGCTTCTCGGGCCGCAGCCTCGGCGGCCGCTACACGCTGCGCTCGTGGGTCGACGACGTCACGGCGCCATCGATTCGCCTGCTGACGACGCGCGTTGCGGCCGGCCGGCCGACGCTCGTGCTCCGCGTACGCGACTCCGGGGCGGGCGTCGACCCTGCGTCGCTGACCATCGGCTACCAGGGCACGCTCGTCGGCGCCTCGAGCTACGACCCCGAGACCGGCGTCGCGGTCTTCCCGCTGCCCCACAACGCGCCGGAGCTCGTCGGCCGCACGCTCGCGCTTCGCCTCGTCGCATCCGACTTCCAGGAGGCGAAGAACATCGACACGATCGGGCCGTCGATCATGCCCAACACGCGGTCGACCCGGACGCGAATCCGGATCATCACCGGTACGGCGATCGACTGGATCGCTCCTGCGCCGGGAGCGTGCCTCGCGAAGCAGCAGGCGGTCACCGTCGCCGTGAGCTCGACGAGCACCGTCGAGGCGGTGCGCTTCCTGCTCGACGGCCGCCGTGTCGCGGCCGCGCGGCGGGCGAACGGCCTCTGGACGGCGCGGCTCGCGACCACCCAGACCAAGCGGGGCAGGCACACGCTCGAGGCCGTCGCCGGCGGCGGGAAAGGCGATGCGGCGTCCGCGCGACGTATCGTGCGCACGTGCACCAGGTAGCGAAGCGAGTCGCCGTCGTCACCGGCGCGTCGTCGGGCATCGGCGCGGACCTCGCACGAGCCCTCGCCGGCCGCGGCTGGCATTGCGTCCTGCTCGCGCGCCGCGAAGAGCGCCTGCGCCCGCTCGCCGAAGAGATCGGCGGCGAGTTCGAGCTGTGCGACGTCTCCGACCGCGCCGCCGTCGACGCCGTCGCAGCCCGCGTGCTCGAGCGGCATCCGCGCGTCCACCTGCTCGTGAACAACGCCGGCTACACCGAGCGCGGCGACTTTCTCACCGGCGATCTCCAGGGGATCGAGAACGTCGTCAGGACGAACTATCTCGGCAGCGTCTGGTGTCTGCGCGCGTTCCTCCCGGCGCTCGAGGCCGCTGCGCTCGAGGCTGCTGACCACGGGGCGGACGTCGTCAACATCGTCTCGGTGGCCGGGACGGTCGCCGTGCCGCAGTCGGGCCCGTATGCCGCGTCGAAGTTCGCGCAGCTCGCCTTCTCGAGGGCGACGGCAGCGCAGCTCCGTGCACGCGGCGTCCGCGTGCACACCGTGAAGCCCGGCTACGTCGAGACGGAGGGCTTCCCGCAGAGCTGGCTCCCGGCGCCCGTGCGACGGCTCGTCGTCGGCCCCGACCGCATCGTCACGCACGTGCTCGCCTCACTCGATCGCGGCCGCGGCGAGACGACGGTGCCCCGGTACTACACCGTCGCGAGCGTGCTGCAGGTGCTCTGCCCGAATCTCCTCACCCGCGTCCTGGGCCGCTCGGGTCGCCGGGGCTAGAATCGACGCCGGATGAGTGAGATGACCTTCACCGTCGGAGACGTCGTGGCCGTCGCCGAGTTCCGCACCGCGCTGCGACGCTTTCTCCGCCGCAGCGAGCGCGTTGCACGCCAGTCGGGCCTCACGCCGCAGCGGTACCTGCTGTTGCTGATGATCAAGGGTGCTGCCGGTGGAACGCAGCAGTCGACGGTCACCGAGCTCGCCGACCGCCTCCAGCTCGCGCAGAGCACCGTGACGGAGCTCGTGCGCCGCGCCGAGGAGGTCGGGCTCGTCGCCCGCGAGCAGTCGTCGCAGGACGCGCGCGTCGCGCTG
>JANMWV010000401.1:0-3982 GCA_031394165.1 Actinomycetes bacterium | reverse complement strand
GTCATGCTTCGGCCGTTTCGTCGCCCGCCGCTTGTCGTACACGGCGCGCCCGACGCGCTCGGCGCGGTCGCCGTCGAAGAGCGTTGCGACGACCATGCCGGCGTAGACCGGAAGCCCGATCGGCGCGAGCCACCAGGCACCGAGGAGCAGCGCGGCTGCGACCACGCACACGGCGATCGCGATGTTCAGCGGCTGCCTCGCCGCGTTCAGGATGAGCGCACGCGCGAGCACGCGCCGGTTTGCAGGCATACGCACCATGCTCAGAAGAAGCTCGAGATCTGTCGGTAGACGGCCTCGATCTCGGCCGGGGGGCCGGCGGAGTCCTTCCCGCCCGACGCCGCGGCGATTCGGGCGAGCACGTCACGGCTCGGCCCCGAGCCGTACGCGATCGTGGACACGCGGATGCTCGTCTCCGGGTTCTCGGTCAGTCCGCGCAGCTGCTTCACCAAAGCAGTCACGCCGAGCCGCGATTGATTGTCCTCGCCGTCCGTCAGCACGACGACGGCATTGATGCGCGCGGTGTCGCCGAGCGCGGCGATGAGGCCGACGCCCTTCGCAGTCGCGTCGTAGACCGCGGTACCGCCGTCGGCCACGAGATTGCGGACCGCGGACAGGAGCGGCGCGCGATTCGTGCTCATCGGGGCGACGGGAACGGCCACCCTCACCCGCTCGGCGAAGGTCAGCAGGCCGACACGGTCGCGCGGCGAGAGCTGCCGGAGGAAGACCTGCAGCCCTTTCTCGGCCTCGATCAGCTTCCCGTCCTCCTGCATCGAGCCCGAGGTGTCGACGACGACAGCGATGTTCGCGGCCTTGCGGTCTTCGCGCCACGCGCGCTTGATCGTCGCGAGCACGCGCGGCGTCGGCAGCTCAGCACCACCTGTGGCTGCTTCGGATCGACGAGGTGAGCGGTGTCGACCGGCGCGACCGCCTGCTTGCTGGGGTCGCCCGGCCGGTAGCCGTAGTTCGCTGCGAGCTGCGGCGTGATCCGGCTTGCGAGCCACCGCTCGAACACGGTCGCTGCCCGCCGCTGCATCGGTGTCACCCAGGGCGCGTGGAGCGTGATCAGCGGGTTGTCGAAGTAGAACGTCCCTTCGGCCGGATAGACCGCGACGAGCGGGATCGACCCCTTGTGCCTCGTCCGGTTGTAGTCGAGCAGCGTCACCTCCTCCATCGCGACGGCGGAGATGTATCCAGGCCCGTGCGCGTTCAGCTGCTCCGCGAAGAACGACCCGGTGTCGCCGTAGTGGACGATCGACTGCTGCAGGTCGCGCACCTTCGCCCGCACGTCCGCGCGCCTGACGTCTGACTCGGTCAGTCCGTGCCGCTTCCCCGTTGCGTTGTAGTACTGCGCGGCGACGAAGCTCAGGCCGGAGGTCGAAAAGTCGGGATTCGTGTGGCCGAGCTTGAACAGCCCGTACGTGGGCAGCCCATACGCGGCCCAGCCGCGCTTGCTCGTCGCGAGCTCGAGGATCGTTGCGAAGCCGATCGGCTTGCGCGGCCACCCGAGCGCCTGTGCCTCCGGCTTCCACAAGGCGATGACGAGCGGTGTTCGCACGAGCGCCGCATTCCGATCGCCTACCCACTGAGCGTCGACCTGATGGTTCAGCAGCCGGCCCCACAGACTCGATGCGGGCGACCAGATCGCCGGCTTCGTGACCCGCGCCGCAATCTTCGACTCGGCGTCACCCGACGAGAGACTGTCGCCGACGATCTCGATCCGTCGGCCGCCGACCATGTGGCTCGACCTGTTGAACGTCTCGATCAGCGGGAGGAGCAGCTCCTCCTGGTTCGGCGAATACGTAAAGGGGACGAGGGTCGCTTCACCGCGCGCTCCCGCCCGCCCGCTGTAGTGCGCGTACACAGCGAGAGCGACCGTCCCCGCTGCAAGCACGATGATCACGAGCCGTCTCATCTGCTCTGGAACGTACGGCGACCGCGCGGGCATCGCGCCCGGGAGATCCCTAGCGCGAAACCGAGTTGCTCAGCGCCGGCGTTCGAGGTACGAGACGGCGGCAAGCGCGACGTACGCGCCCACCGCAACCTCGAAGAGCCACGTCGCGAGCAGCGCTGCCGCGATCGCGAGGGCGACTCCGACGGCGACGTTCATCGGGCGAAGGAGCGCGGCAGCCACGGTGAGCGGAGCGGCCTCGGTCGGCGCGACGGCTTCTACGCGCACCGGGACGTCCGCGGGAAGCCCTGCGCGCCGGCGCCAATCGGCGCCGAGCGTGCGCTCGGCGGCCGCGTCGAGCAGGGCACGCGCCGCAGCTGCGCCGGCCGGGCGACGCGCCGGCTCTCGCTGCAGCAGCGAGGCAACCCAGTCGGCGAGCTGCTTGTCGATCTCAGGCGCAAGCTCGTGGACGGACGGCGGTACCTCGTTGACCTTGCGGATGAGCATCGCCGTGCCCGAGCCGGCGTCCGCGAACGGCACCGCCCCCGTGAAGAGCTCGAACGCGAGCACACCGACCGAGTAGAGATCGCTGCCGGCGGTCGCCTGTCCTCCGAGCGCCTGCTCCGGCGAGACGTATGCCGCGGCGCCGAGGAACTCACCCGCCGGCGTGAGGTTCGACAGCTCGCCCTGAGCCTTGGCAATGCCGAAGTCCGCGATCTTGACGCTGCCTTCTTCGGTGCGCATCACGTTCTCCGGCTTCAGGTCGCGGTGCACCACTCCGTGCTCAGCCGCGTACGCGATGCCGGCGAGGATCGCGTCGAGGACGCCGACAATCTGTGCGTGCGTCAACGAGCCGACCAGCGGGCGCAGCGATCCGCGCGCGAGATACTCCATGGCGATGTACGGCGTGCCGTCGTGCTCGAAGTACTCGTGAACGACGACGATGTTCGGGTGGTTGAGCGACCCGGCGATCCGCGCCTCGCTCAGGAACCGCGCCGGGTCCGCCTGGAGGTTCACGAGCTCTTTCAGCGCGACGGGCCGATCGAGGTCGGGCTGCCAGGCAAGGTGGACGACCGCCATGCCTCCGCGGCCGATCTCGTGCTCCACCCGATAGCGCCCGATCTCTCGCATCAGAAGTACGCTGAGATGTCCCGGTAGACAGCCTTGATGTCCTTCGGCCCACCGGGGAAGAACGCCCCGCCGGATGCGCTCGAGATTCGCTCGAGCACCCCCGCGTTCGCACCTCCGGCGTACGCGATGGTGAAGATCCGTACGCTCGTTCCCTCCGTTACGGGCTGGGCTTGGATGCTGCGCAACAGCGCACTGAGCCCCGCGGAGGTTCCGGCGCCGTCGGAAAGGACGACGACCGCGTTGATGCGCGCAGGATCGTGGAGCGCGCGTACCTGTGCAAGCGCGCGAGAGACGGCCGCGTACACGGCCAGCTCGCCGTTCGCGAAGAGCGTCCGGACCGCGCGAACAACCGCCGGGCGACTTCGGCGCGCCGCTCCGAGAGCCACTGGTGTGGCCACCGTCGAACCGGAGGTCACGAGGCCGACGCGGTCCTCCGGCGTCAGCTCACGCAGGAACGACAGCAGTCCGAGCCTCGCCGCGTCGAGCCTCCCCGCGGCGCCCATCGAAGACGACGTGTCGACGACGAGCACGATGTTCGCACGCTTCCGGTCTGCGTGCCAGCCGTCGCGGATCGCTGCGAGCACTTCGGGGCTCGGCAAGTCGAGCGCCCGCAGCCCGGCCGGCGGCCGAAGCCGGAAACGGCTCGCCGCCGCCATCGAGGCCGTGATGCGAGGGACGAGCCAGCGGCGGAACATCTCTGCAGCGGCGCGCGCCGGGCCGTCGACCCAGGGGGCGCGGAGCACGATCAGCGGGTAGTCGGCGACGAACGTTCCCTCGGCAGGCGTGATCCCGACCAGCTGGGTCGCCTGCTTGCGCGTCTTGTTGAACGCGCGCAGCTGCGTCTCCTGCACGTACACGGCATGCGCATACGGCGGGCCGTAGAGAGCCATCTTCTCGGTGAACGCGTCCGCGGTCTTGCCGTAGTGCGCGCGGGAGCGGGCGGGGGTGGGGGCGGGAGGGCGC
>JANMWV010000103.1:0-6655 GCA_031394165.1 Actinomycetes bacterium | reverse complement strand
GTCGGCGGCCCCGCGCGCGGCAGGCCCAGCAGCTGGTGGACGGGCCGCCCGACGAGCTTCCCCTGGAGGTCATGCAGCGCGGCGTCGATCGCCGCGCGCGCGGCCTGCTCGCGCGCCGGCAGCTGCGCCATGATCTCCTCGAGCGCAAACGGGTCGTCGCCGAGCAGCGGGGCATGCTCCTGCACATACGCCAGCGCCGACTCCGGCGACTCGTCGTAGCGCTCGATCGGGGCCGCCTCGCCGTGGCCGCGGACACCGCTGCAGGTGAGCGTGACCTCGACGACGTCCTCCGTGTCGCGCGACTCGCGCGCGATCACGAACGTCTCCGCGAGCTCGAGCGTGACGATGCGTGCGGTGAGGTCCACGGCGGAGAACCTAACAGCGGTGGAGCAGCGTCCAGCGAACCGACGGGAAGCGCTGCGCGCACCAGTGCCCAGGTGGCCGCTGCGTGATCTTCGTGCCGAGCAGGATCCAGTCGAGGCCAGTCGCCCGTTGCTGCGGCAGCCAGACGAGGCGGCGCTCGAGCCGCGGCCCCCACCACGGGTACTCCCAGTCGAGCGGCGCGAGGTCGACGCCGAGGCGCGCGCCCGCGGGCACACGTGCCTGCACGGTCTCGAGCACGGGCTCGAGCTCGGGCCAGCGGATTGCCTGCACGTCGGCGCGGCTGCGGTGCCAGACGCCACGCGGCTTCGAGACGTCGTACGCGAGCGCGGCGGCGAGCGACGCGGTGGCGATGACGGCCACGACCGCGCGCACCGGCGCGCGCCCGAGCACGGCGGGCGCGAGCGGCAGCGTGAGCGCCGCAGGGGTGACGAGGAAGCGGTCGACATAGAGATTCCAGCGCGTGCCGAGCGCAAGCGCGACGACGTAGAGCGGGAAGGCGAGCGCGAGCGCAGCGTGCGCGCGGTCGGTGCGCCGGCGCACCCACGCGATGAGGAAGCCGAGCGAGAGCGGCACGAGGAGCAGGAAGCCGAGCGGGCCGAGCGCCGAGGAGTCCTCGCTCGCCGTCGTGTTCGGCGCGTACGTGAACTCGAACGTTCCCTTCGTCGTCGCCTCGGGCGGGTTGGGCGGAATGTGCAGCGCGCCGAAGGTGCGCTTCGCCGCGCCGGCGACGTGCGAGGTGAGCGCCGCGGGCGGATGCAGGCCAGAGAGGTCCACGAGCCGATACGCGGTGCGCGCCACGCTCGACACGGTTCCTCCGAACGTGACGTGTGGAGGCAGCGAGGAGACCTCGTGCGCCTTCCCCTGCGGCCGGCCCGTCTCGACGATGTTCTGCACGTACCCGTACATGCCGACGAGCGCGAAGCCGGCCGCAGCGGCGCAGCACAGCTCGACGAGCCGCCGGCGCGGCAGCATCAGCAGTCCGATCGCGACGAGCACCGGCACGGCGTAGAGAAACGTCAGCTTCGTCCCGGCAGCGAGCCCGAGCGCGAGTCCGGCGAGCGCCGTCTCCGCGCGCGTGCGGCCGAGCGCAAATGCGACGGCCGCAACGACGAACGATGCCTCGAGCAGATCGTTCTGCGTCGTCACCGACTCGAGCGCGACGATCGTCAGCGTCGGGAAGAGCAGCGCGGAGAACGCAGCCGCGCGCCGTTCGTAGCCGAGGCGGCGACCGATCGTGAACACCGACGCCGCCGTCGCGAGCGATGCGAAGAGTTGCGACAGCGCTGCGAAGACGTCGCGCCCGACGAAGGTGACCGTCCAGAGCACGAGCAGCTCCGCGTTCGGCGGATACACGTTCTCGATCGCGTTGTGCGTCGGGAAGAAGCCGAGGTCGCGCTGCGCGTGCCAGGCCGCGACGCGCGCGAGGTGGTAGTGCAGCGAGTCCCAGTTGTTCGGCGGCGTCGCCACACCGAGGAAGAGCTCGTAGGCGACGCCGAGCACGACGGCGAGCGCGAGCAGCGAGAGCAGCGAGACGCGCAGCGACCCGCGCGGAAGCCGCGGCGGCTGCGGCCGGCCGGCGCGGTACCACGCGGCGAGCGCAACGAGCAGCGCGCCGCCTTCGAAGAGCGCATAGCCGAGCGGCCGCACCGCGTGGGCGAGCGACAACACCTCGGCCGCGGCGACGAGCTCCGCGCACACGAGCACCCACCACCCCACCGCGAACACCGCCGCCGAGCGGAGCCGCAGCGTCGAGGCGGCGAGCCCTGCCGTCGCCGCCAGCACCGCCCCCGCGAGAAAGAACCCGGCCACGGACGGCTACACTACGGCCTTCCTCCGACCGTAGGTCAGGGGATGGAGCGCCGGCCGACGACGCTTCTGTAGCCTCGCCGGAGATGTCCCGGCGCCTATTGGATAGCGACGGACGCGTGCTCGCGGCGCTCGTGATCGGGGTCTTCTTCGTCACGCTGCTGTCGGTGCGGGCAGCCACAGGCACGACGCCGTGGGCGAAGGTCGGCGTCCACCCGATCGGCCGCTCCTTCGCGGATCTGCGCTCGGTGACCTCGAGCTGGGACTGCGAGCGCCGTGGAATCGCGGCGTTTCCGACCAACCCCTGCGACCCGTTTCACCGGCCCGCGAACTACCCGCGCATGTGGACGAAGGCCGGGCACATCGGCCTCGGCGAGCATGACACGGTGCCGCTGGGAGTCGCGCTGGGCGTCCTCTTCTTCCTCGCGGCGCTCGCCGCTGCGGGACCGTTGACGTTCGGCGAGGGCGCCGTCTACAGCGCAGCGCTGCTCGCGCCGGCGACGCTGCTCGGCGTCGAGCGGGGGAACGTCGACCTGCTCATGTTCGCGCTCGTCGTCGTTGGGCTGCTCCTCGTCCGCCGGTCGCCGTGGGCAGGCGCGGTTCCGATCGTGCTGGCGGCCGTCCTCAAGCTGTTCCCGGCGTTCGCGCTCGCCGTCCTCGTTCGCCGGCGAAACCGCTGGCCGGCCGCGCTCGCATCCGGCGTGGTGCTGGTCGCGTACGTGGCCGCGACGCTGTCCGACATCAGAACGCTCCGCCACGTGATTCCGCGCGTGGTTGTCGACTCGTACGGCGCCGGTGTGATCGTCGAGGCGCTACGCCTCCATCATCTGAGCTGGGTGCAAAGCGCGGCCGAGGTGCGGTATGTGCGGGTCGCGATTCTCGCGTTGGGCGTCGCGCTCGCCCTCGCGTTCGTGCTTCGTGCGCGACCGGGGCACGGTGAGGTGGACGAGAAGCGGCTCGACGCGTTCTGGGCCGGCGCAGGCGTGTACGTGGGCACCTATGTCTTCGGGAGCAACTTCGACTACCGGCTCGCGTTTCTCGTGCTCTGCGTCCCGCAGCTCTGCACCTGGTGCCGGCGGGGCGGCTCGCCGGCGCCCTGGCCGGTCGCCGCACTCACGATCCTCGTCGTGACGCTGTGGCTGAGCTCCGCGCAACCGCCGCTTCCGTTCGGTCTTCAGTCCTGGTACGTCGGGCTGCGTTTTCCACCGGAGGAAGTGTTGAACTGGCTGCTCTTCGCCTGGCTCTGCGCCGCACTGGCCGCGCCCACCGCGCACCGGCTTCGCCCGCGACTCGCGCGCGCTGGGTGAGCGGCGGCCTCGCCTAGCGGCGGTTACACTACGGCCTCCCCACGCGCCCGTAGCTCAGGGGATAGAGCGCGCGCCTCCGGAGCGCGAGGTCGGAGGTTCGAATCCTCCCGGGCGCATGACGGCTTCGCTTTCGCTCGCCTTCACGGGGGAAACCAGTTTCCCCCGTGGGCCCCCTTCTGGTTCATGCTCACGGCAGACGTGGCCACTGCTGCGCCGAACACGTTCGGCTCCGCGACGGTGAAGCACGTCCTCGGGCGACAGGACTGTGGCCCGCGCCAACCGTTTGTCCCACGAAGAAGGCCAGCGTAGGATCGCGCGATGGATGTTGAGGCGGCGGCGCGACGCTGGGCAAATGTCCTAGGCGAAGCTTGGACAGCTGGGGACGTCGAGGCCTTCGTCGCCCTGTACGCCGACGACGCGTTGTTCCGAGGGCCGTTCGGCAGTCCTGAACCGGCGATCGATCACATGCGGCGGGCGCTGTCGCACGGCGAGCCGGGACCCGACGTGTGGGTCGGCGAGCCGCTGATAGTCGGTGACCGTGCCGCGGTGGAGTGGTGGGCAATCATCGTCAACGAGGGAGAGACGAAATCCTTTGCGGCCAGCGCGTGGCTCCGGTTCGATGCGGACGGTGCTGTGGTCGAAGAGCACGACTACTGGCAGTCCGCTCCGGGTCGGAGAGAGCCGTGGCCCGGATGGGGCCGCTGACATCACGCCCCGCAACACTTCTTCGGGGGACTCTTACGAACACTGGCGCAGGCGACACTCCTCGCGGAGGGACGGCTGACGGGTGCTTGATCGTAGGGTGTACGAGAATGGTCGGGATCCTCGTAGCTTCACCGCCACCAATTGTCTCGTTCGCACCCCTGCCGCCTGGGTGGCAGGCCTTCGCCGGCGGCACCGGTGCCTACGCGCTCAGCTGGCGGTATCGACCGAACTCCTCGGGTTGGGCGCTCTCAATGCCCAAAGACGGCATCGCAGTCAATGTGTTCTTCGTGGGGAAACCCCGCGCCACTCCTCACTACCCGCCGCTGAAGCTGGTGATGCCCAAAACGCCGGCCACCACTCTCGAAGGTGCGCCAGACACCCCGGAATACCGCATCCACGGACGGGTCGACGGCCGCGATGTCGAAGTCTGGGTCGACATTCGGCGTCCACACCCGACGCAGAAGCTCCTTCGCCTCGCCCAGCGCGCGGTCTCCGCAATCCGATTCAGGTAGAGCGACTCCGCTGTCGCAGGACGGTGCGTTCAATCCTCGTGATGCGCGATCGCGGCGGGCACGGCGACCCACGGATGCCGGCGTGACTCGTAGATCGACACGGTCGGCGGCGGGAAGGATGGGTCGGCGAATCCGCCTATCGGAACCCACACCTCTCCGTCATTGAATGTCGTGTTGAAGACGGTCGCGCCGCAGTCGGGGCAGAAATGGAAGGTCAGCTCGCCGCCGTCGTCGGAGACTCGCACGTAGTCGTTGTAGCGACCGACGACGTTGACTTGATCCGACGTGAACTGCGCCTGGATCCCGAAGGCGCTTCCGGTCCGCCGTTGGCAGGCAAGGCAGTGACACAGGGCGATCCGAAGCGGATCGCCCTCCGCCTCCAGACGAAGTTGCCCACAGCTACAGGCGGCATCTCGGGTGGCCATCGCCGCGAATCCTACGAAACGACCGCAACGCGCATCTGTCCAGCCAGGCTTTCCCGTCGCGAAGCGGAGCTTGCTCCGCGCAGCAGTGAACCCGTCTACCGTGAAAGCGAGCGAAGCGAAGCGGACTTCGGGGTACCATGGCGAACATGCCAGCGGCCCCGACAATCGACCCTCTCAGTACCGATGCCGAGCCTGCCCCGCATCCGCCCGCGCCGCGCCGGACCTCCCGTGCGCCCGGTCGAGGCTGCTCGCCGGCCGCTCGCTGAGCTTCACGAGGACGGCCTCAAGTGGATCCACCTCGAGGCGCCGAGCCACGAGGAGGTGCAGGAGCTCGCCACGCTCTTCGGCTGGCATCCGCTCGACGTCGAGGACGTCGTCTCTCGCCGTGAGCGGCCGAAGGTCGACGCGTACACCGAGGCGGAAGGGGCGGGCTATCTCTTCGCGGTGTTGCACTTTCCGGTGTACGACGCGTCCGTCGGTCGCCTGAACGCAGGGGAGCTCGACGTCTTCGTCGGTCCCGACTACCTCGTGACCTTGCCGACCGTCGAGCTCAAGCCCGTGTCGCGGCTCTTTGCACGCTGCGTCGCCAACGAGGAGCTCCGGCAGAGCCTCTTCTCGCGCGGCTCGGGCCGCCTGCTCTACGAGATCCTCGACGACCTCTACGACTACTGCTTTCCGATCCTCGACAAGATCGCGCTGAAGCTGCGCCAGATCGACGAGGAGATCGACGACATCGCGCCGCGCGCGAAGGAGCGCGTGCGCGACATCCACAAGGTCAAGCAGGAGATCATCTCGTACCGCAAGATCGTGCGACCGCAGCGTCCGACGCTGCGCCAGCTCGAGCGCGGCGTGGAGCGGTTCCTACCGGAGGAGCTCGAGCTCTACTTCGACGACATCGTCGACGCGAGCGAGCGCATCTGGGACCTGCTCGACAACTACAAGGAAGTCGTCGAGGCGCTCGAGGACACGAACGAGTCGCTCATCTCGCACCAGCAGAACGACATCCTCTACGTGCTCACGATCTTCAGCGTCGTGATGCTGCCGCTGACGTTCATCACCGGGTTCTTCGGGATGAACGTCCGCTTCCCGGGCTTCGACAGCGCAACCGGGTTCATCGTCACGATCTCGCTCATGGTCGTGACGATCGGCGCGATGCTCGGCTTCTTCCGCTGGAAGAAGTGGCTTTGATGGTCGATGGCACGCGCTGATGGAGCGGCTGTGGGCGCCGTGGCGCCTCGAGTACGTGCAGAGCGCCGGCGAGCAGGACGGCTGCTTCTTCTGCGACGCCGCCGCAGCCGACGACGACGAAGCCGCGCTCGTCGTGCATCGCGGCGAGCGCGCGTTCGTGCTGCTGAACAAGTTCCCGTACGCGTCGGGCCATCTGCTCGTCGCTCCGTACCGGCACGGGATCGACTTCGGCGAGCTTGACGACGCGGAAGCACTCGAGATCCATCGACTCGGTGCGCAAGGCATCGACGCGCTGACCGCCACGTACGCCCCGGCGGGCTTCAACCTC
>JANMWV010000233.1:0-1990 GCA_031394165.1 Actinomycetes bacterium | reverse complement strand
AGCACGACCGGCCGCTCGGCAGCGACCTTCTCGAGCAGCCGCCGCATCGCCCAGCTCACCTCGGAGCTCTGCGGAGTCCCGCCGGCGAAACCGACCGCTGACGCGATTGCCTCGGGCGCGCCCGCGTCCTCAGCGAGCAGCACAGCGAGCTCGGCGCGTGGATCGTCACCGGCGAGCTGTTGCACAGGTTCGCGCAGCGGCCAGTACGTGATGCCGCTGCCGTAGGAAAGGCTGCGCCCCGATAGCACGAGCGCCTCGGCGTCGAGCTCCGTGACGAACTCGTGGACGAGTCGCGACTTGCCGATCCCGGCCGCGCCCGTGACGACGACGAGCTCGCAGCGGCGCTCGTCGCGGGCGCGCGCGTACGCGCTCCGCAGCAGCTCGAGCTCGTGTGCGCGCCCGACGAACGGCGTCCCGAGACCGCGCCCGAGCCCGCTCCCGTCTGGAAGCAGCTCGACGAGCCGGAACGCCTCGGCAACACCGCTCTTCCCCTTCAGCTCGAGCGGCTCGACCGGTTCTGCGAGCACCAGGTCGCGCACGAGCCGATGCGTCACGGCGCCGAGGAGGAGCTCGCCAGGAGCAGCCGCTTGCTCGAGTCGCGCAGCGACGTTGACCGCGTCGCCGGTCACGAGCGTCTGCCCCTCGCCTGCGACGACCTCACCCGTGTTGATGCCGATGCGGACTCCGATCCGGGCGCCGTAGTCGCGCTCGAGCTCCTCGTTCAGCGGGACGAGCGCCGCGCGAAGCTCGACCGCGGCGCGCACCGCGCGCAGGGCGTCGTCTTCGTGCAGCTCCGGGAGGCCGAAGACCGCCATCACGGCGTCGCCGATGAACTTCTCGACCGTTCCGCCGTGACGTTCGAGCGCGGCGCGAGCCGCCTCGAAGTAACGCGAGATCAGACGACGCATGACCTCCGGGTCGAGACGCTCTCCCAGCGACGTCGAGCCCACGACATCGCAGAACAGCACCGTCACCGTCTTTCGCACGAGGCCGGCGGCGGGAGCGTGCGCGGGTGAAGGAGATCTCGAAGCGCGCGCCGGGGGAGCAGGTGTCGCCGGCTGCAGGCCCTCGTCCTGGGCGAGGATCTGCTGCTCCAACCGCTGGAGGTCCGGGCTTGGGTCGATCCCGAGCTCCTCGACGAGCGCCTGGCGGCCGCTCCGATACGCAGCGAGGGACTCGGCCTGGCGGCCCGACCGGTAGAGCGCGAGCATCAACTGTCCACGCAGCCGCTCCCGATACGGGTGGGCGGCCACGAGAGATTCGAGCTCGACGATCAGCTCCAGGTGGCGGCCGAGCTCGAGATCGGCGTCCACCCGTTCCTCGAGCACGCCGAGCCGGAGCTCCGCGAGCCGGTCGAGCTCCCCTCGGGCAAAGGCGTCGTCCTCGAACTCGGCGAGCGGCTGACCCCGCCACAACGCCAGCGCCGCGCGAAGGCCTGCAGACCGCGCGGACGGCTCGGTCGCGGTCCGCGCCTCTGCGACCAGACGCCCGAACCGGGCCAGGTCGAGCTCATCGGGCCTGGCCTGAAGCAGGTAGCCGGGAGCCTTGGTCAGCAGACGCTCCGGGCCGATCAGCTTGCGGAGCTGCGAGACGCTCCCGTGCAGCGCGGTCACCGCAGTCGGCGGCACGCTGCCCTCCCAGAGCGCGGCGATCAGCCTGTCCTGAGAGACGACCTCGTTCGCGTGCAGCAGCAGCAGCGTCAGCAGCGCCCGCTGCTTGCGCCGGCGCACGGGTATCTCGCGACCGCCGCTCCAGACCTGAAGCGGCCCGAGTATCGCGAACTCCACCCTCTGCGCGGCGATCTCGACGATGGGCCGATTGTCCCACGCCGGCACCACCCGTGAAGACCGTCCCCGGCGTTAGCCGCGCGTCACCACGGTGTTAGCCGCATCCCGTCTTCTTCGCACAGGCAGTCGCCGCCGGCGACCTGCAGACGAAGGAGGATCCGATGGGCACCACCTCTTACACGAAGAAGCCGCAGGCGATCTGC
>JANMWV010000222.1:0-3428 GCA_031394165.1 Actinomycetes bacterium | reverse complement strand
GATTTGTCCGGTCGTGACCTCGTCGCCTTGGCCGACGATGCGTGCGACCTGCGCACGCACCTCCTCGACCGTGATGTCGAGCGACTCGAGGACGCGGGCCGCGAGACCCTCTTCCTCACGCAGCAACCCCAGGAGGATGTGCTCCGTACCGATGTAGTTGTGCTTGAGCGCCCGGGCTTCGTCCTGTGCGAGGACGACGACCTGGCGAGCCCGTTCAGTGAAGCGTTCGAACAAGTCCCTCGACCCCCTTCCTAAGAGAAACCGCGACTCGATCGGGGTGATCGGTCTCCGGCCGAAGGTGAATCAATCGTAGCGGAGGCCCCTGTTCTCACAAAGGTGGCCGAAGCATGCATGGAGAGCCGCATCGGCAGAACGTGTCCGCGAGTCGAGCGCTCAGGCGACAAGTGGGTTGGCCGATAAGGTTGCCCGGTTTCCGGGTCGCTAGCACCAAGCGGGAGGCCGTCGGCGGCCGCGTCAAGGCTGGTTTCCTTGACAAGGCCGACGGGGGACTCCCGCGTAGCGTGATCGCGGGCCGGAGACCCGGCGAACCTTGCCGGTCAGGCCACTAACTCGGAGAATGTGTCCTGGATCAGCCAGTCGAAGCTCGAGGGGACGGTGCCGTCGGGCTCTGCGTACTCGCGCAGGAAGTAGAGGTAGGACGACCACTCGTCCCGGCGATCCGGAAACTCGTCGCCGCGATCGTTGACGAGCCGCTCGAGCACCATCAGGTTCCAGGCGCCCGTCGACTCCCCGCCGCCTGCAGCCTCTGCCGGGGGCGGCTGCAGGACGGGCGAGGGCGAGGGCGCCGGCGCGGGCGCGGGCTCCGGCGCGGGCTCCTGTTCCAGGATGGTCCGGGCGCTGTGCTCCGCCTCTGCGAGCTGCCTCTCGAGCTCGGCCGCGCGGAGCGCCAGTTGCTCGGACTGCTCCTGCGCGGCGCGCTCCTGCTCGGCGACCTCGGCGGCACGGCGGGCAAGGCCGATCTCGCGCTGGGTGAGCTCCGCGATCCGAGCCTGGAGCGCGGCCTCCCGGGCGGCGAGCGCCTCGGTGGCCGCCTCGTCCGGGGCGGCGACGGGTGCGGCGGCCGGCGGCCCGGCTTCCGGCATGGCAGGTTCCGGCGCGGCGTCGAGCGCAGCGCGCAGCTCGTCGAGCTTCGCCGACACCTCTCGCTCACGCGTGGCAAGACCCGCCTCGCGGGCGGACAGGCGCTCCCGCTCCGCCTCGAGCGCGGCGATGCGCTCGTTCACGCGCTCCTCGAGCCGGTCGACGAGCCGGTCGGACACGCCGCGATCATAGGGTGCGTCCCCGCCGGCGGCCCGCAGTCGCCCGATCCGGCCGAGCACGAGCAGCAAGGCGACCAGCACCCCCGCCGCGAGCCCCGCGCCGGCCCCGGTGGCCGCGAGCTTCGCCAGGACGGGCCAGGATGCCGACGCAGGCGCCGACGCCTGGCCGGCGTGGCGGATCG
This sequence comes from Actinomycetes bacterium, assembly GCA_031394165.1. Lineage (GTDB taxonomy): Bacteria > Actinomycetota > Thermoleophilia > Gaiellales > Gaiellaceae > Palsa-739. Next base: position 1,966 of record JANMWV010000222.1, on the reverse strand, counting down.
TCGGGTCGGGCTGCCCCTGGAAGCCGCCGAGCACGGCGAGCCGCTTCTGGAGCTCGGCCCCGGCGCCGGTCGCGCGCGCCGCCGGCGCCATCGCGTGGAGCAGCTGGTCGTCGCGGTGGATCGTCGCGGCGAGCTCGCTCTGGAAGCTGGCCGTGCGTTGCTTCACGAGTCCGTCGGCGAAGGCATTCGCGAGCTGCGCGGCTCCGGCGGCAGAGGTGTCCTCGATCGTGACCGCGACGACGTCGCTCGAGTCGACGACGTGGGCGTCGAGCGCGTTCAACAGCGAGTCGCGCGAACGCGCGAGACCGAGCTCGGCGCGGACGACGTCGGCGACCTGCGGCGATCGCAGGAGCGCAGCTGCGCTCGCAGCAGCAGTGCGCCTACCGCCGGTGTCGCGCAGCACGTCGAGGCCGGTAAAGGTCTGATCGTTCAACGACACCGGCGAGACGAGCAGCTGCGCGGTCGCGCGGTAGCGCTTCGGCGCGGTCAGCCCGTAGCCGACGGCCGCGGCTGTGCCCGCCGCCGTGAGCGTGAGAACGGCGAGCCAGGGGCCGACAGAGCGCGGCACGAACGAGCGCATCCCCCCATTATTGGCCCCGGTGCGGACTGTTCCTCGTCGATCGGCGCCGAATGCTGACGGATCGCTGACAAACGCCGTCTACGATGCCCACGATGAACGGGGACGCGCCGAAGAGCGCATTGATCACGGGCGGCGCGGGCTTCATCGGCTCCCACCTGTCGGAACTGCTGCTCGAGCAGGGTTGGGAGGTCTTCGTCCTCGACGATCTTTCCACCGGCTCCGAGCGCAACGTCACGCACCTGCGCGAGCGTCGCGACTTCCATCTGATCGTCGACTCCGTCCTCAAGTCGTCCGTGGTGAACGAGCTCGTGCATCGCTGCGACGTCGTGTACCACCTGGCCGCCGCGGTGGGTGTCCGCCTGATCGTCGAGGAGCCGGTGCACACGCTCGTGACGAACATCCAGGGAACGGAGAACGTCCTCGACCACTGCAACCGGTTCGGCAAGCGCGTGCTCGTCGCGTCGACGTCGGAGGTGTACGGCGACCGCCGCGAGCCGGAGGCGCTCACCGAGGACAGCCGCCGCATGTACGGGCCGACGACCGCGCGCCGCTGGGCGTATGCCGAGTCGAAGGCGCTCGACGAGTTCCTCGCGCTCGCCTACCACCAGGAGCGCGGCCTCGACTGCGTGATCGTGCGTCTCTTCAACACCGTCGGCCCGAAGCAGAGCGGCCAGTACGGCATGGTGATCCCGCGCTTCGTCTCCGCTGCCCTCGCCGGCCGGCCGATCGAGATCCACGGCGACGGGACGCAGACGCGCTGCTTCTGCCACGTGCAGGACACGATCCGGGGGCTGACCGGCCTGATGGACGGCCCGAGCTCCGGCGACATCTTCAACGTCGGCTCGACGGAGCGCGTCACCATCTCCGAGCTCGCGCAGCGCGTGCTCGACCTGACCGGGTCGAGCTCGGAGATCGTCTACGTGCCGTACGACCAGGTCTACGGCCAGGGGATCGAGGACATGCTGCACCGGCAGCCCGCGATCGAGAAGATCACGGGCGCGATCGGCTGGCAACCGCAGCGCACGCTCGACCAGATCCTCGCCGACGTCGTCGAGCACACACGCGCGTCACCGGCGGCAGTCGCCGAGACCGCGTAGCCGCTACAGCTGTTGTTGCCGTAGCGCCGGGAACAGGACAACGTCGCGGATCGACTCCTTGCTCGTGAAGAGCATCGTCAGGCGGTCGATGCCGAGCCCGATGCCGCCGGTGGGCGGCATGCCGTAGGAGAGCGCCTCGACGTAGTCAGGGTCTCCCCCCTCCGCCTCCGCATCGCCCGCCGCGCGCTCGCCTTCCTGGAACGCGAACCGCTGCGCCTGCTCCTCCGCGTCGTTGATCTCCGTGAACGCGTTACCGAGCTCCATGCCACCTGCGAAGTACTCGAACCGC
>JANMWV010000189.1:0-3318 GCA_031394165.1 Actinomycetes bacterium | reverse complement strand
GGCTCACCTGGCCGAAGGAGTACGGCGGCGGCGGCGCGGCCTACAGCTACCAGGCGATCTTCCTCGAGGAGACGGCCCGCGCCGAGGCGCCGCAGCATCTCGGCGTGATCGGGCTCGGCATGGCCGGGCCGACATTAATGGCACATGGGACAGAACGGCAGAAGCAGGCGCACCTGTCGAAGATCCTGTCGGCGGAGGAGATCTGGTGCCAGGGCTTCTCCGAGCCGGGCGCAGGCTCCGACCTCGCTGCCGCACGCACGCGCATGGAGCGCAAGGGCGACGTGTTCGTCGTCAACGGGCAGAAGGTGTGGTCGTCGTTCGCACACATCGCCGAGTGGTGCATCCTCATCGGCCTCAGCGATCCCGTCGCGCCGCGCTACAAGGGGCTCAGCTACATGATCGTCGACATGCACTCGCCGGGCGTCGAGGTTCGTCCCCTGCGGCAGCTCACCGGCGAGGCGGAGTTCAACGAGATCTTCTTCACCGACGTCGAGGTGCCGGTCGAGAACCTCCTCGCGGAGGAGGGGCAGGGCTGGCAGGTCGCGATGACGACGCTGCTCCATGAGCGCGGCACGCTCGGCTTCGCGCTCACCGCGGCGCTCGAGGTCGCGGTCGACCGGCTGATCGGCGTCGCGCGCGAGCACGTGAACGGCGACGCCGTCGCGCGCGACCGCGTCGCGCAGGAGTGGATCGAGCTCCAGGCGCTGCGCTACACGAACTACCGCTCGCTCGGCACGTACACGCGCACCGGCATCCCGGGCCCCGAGGGCTCGGCGATCAAGCTGCGCTGGTCGGAGCAGAACCAGCGCCTGACGAAGCTCGGCCGCGAGCTGCTCGGCGAGGAAGGGATCCTCGACGACGGCTGGTGGCACCACCAGCAGCTCCGCAGCCGCGGCAACACGATCGAAGCCGGCACGTCGGAGGTCCTCCGCAACATCGTCGCCGAGCGCGTGCTCGGCCTCCCGAAGGGCAGGTAAGTGGGCCGTGGACTTCACGCTGACAGAGGAACAGCTCGAGCTGAAGAGCGCTGCCCGCAAGTGGCTCGCGGAGCGCTATCCCCTCGACCGCGACTTCGACGCGCCGCAGGACGACCGCTGGGCGGAGCTCGCCGAGCTCGGCTGGCTCGGTGTGTCGGTGTCCGAGGACGAGGGCGGCGTCGGCCTCGGCTTCCTCGAGGAGGCGTTGATCCTCGAGGAGATGGGCTACGCGCTCTACCCCGGCCCATATCTCGGCACGATCGGCTTCGCGCTCCCTGCGCTGGGCTCCGAGGAGCGCACCGCCGTGGCCGCCGGCACGACGAAGTGGTCGGTGGAGATCAACGGACCCCAAGGAACTGGGCTGGTGCCGTGGCTCGGATCGGTGGACAAGGTCGTCGGCATGGACGGCAACGCGCACGACGCGCGCGGCGAGGAGCTCGTCACGGTCGATCCGTCGCGCGCGGTCGGGCGGCTCGAGAGCGGCAGCGGTACGCCGCTCGCAGGCTCACGCGACATTCCGCGTGCGCGCGCTGCGATGGCGGCCGAGGCCGTCGGGATCGCGCAACGCGTGCTCGAGCTCGCGATCGCGCACGTGTCGACGCGCGAGCAGTTCGGCAAACCGATCGGCGTGTACCAGGCGGTCTCGCATCAGCTCTCGAACACGTATGCCGACGTCGAGCTCGCCCGCTCGCTCGCGTACTGGGCGGCGTGGTGCGTCGCCGAGGACGACCCGCAGGCGGCGGTCGCGGCGGCCGCGGCGAAGGCGTTCGCGGCGGAGGCAGCCGTTCTGGCCTGTGAGCGCTCGATCCAGGTACACGGCGGCACCGGGTTCACGTGGGAGCATCCGCTCCATCGGTTCTACAAGCGTGCGCTCTGGCTCGAGGGAATCGGAGCGCGGCCCACGGCGCTGCGGGCCGAGGTTGCGGAGGCCGTGATCGGGGCCGCCGTCACGGCGTGATGTAGATGGACGGCCTGATGATGGACTTCCAGCTGACGCTGCCGCACCTGCTGCGGCGCGCCGAGACGTTCTACGGCCACGGCGAGATCGTCACGCGCCTTCCCGACAAGAGCTTCCACCGCACGACGTACCGCGACACGATGCGGCGCGCACGGCAGCTCGCGGTCGCGCTGAAGGGCCTCGGGCTCGAGCGCGGCGACCGGGTCGCGACGCTGTGCTGGAACCACCACCAGCACCACGAAGCGTACTTCGGCATCCCGTGCGGCGGCTTCGTCCTGCACACGCTCAACCTGCGGCTGCACCCGAACGACCTGGCGTACATCGCGACTCACGCCGACGATCGCGCGGTGATCGTCGACCGCAGCCTGCTGCCGCTGCTCGAGCAGTTCAAGGACCGCACGAAGATCGAGCACGTCTTCGTCGTCGAGGACTCGTACGAAGAGCTGCTCGCCGGGGCGAACGCCGACGACTGGGTCGATCCCGAGCTCGACGAGAAAGAAGCCGCTGCGATGTGTTACACGAGCGGGACGACCGGGTTGCCGAAGGGCGTCACCTACTCGCACCGCTCCACCGTGCTGCACACGCTCGGCGTCGCGGCGAACAATCCGTTCGGCCTCGGCATCTCGGTCGACGACTCGATCATGCCGGTCGTGCCGATGTTCCACGCAAACGCGTGGGGCTACCCGTACCTCGCGACGATGATCGGCGCGAAGCTCGTGTATCCCGGCCCGCACCTCGACCCGGAGAGCCTGCTCGACGACATCGAGCTGGAGCAGGTCACCTGGGCCGCCGGCGTGCCGACGATCTGGATGGGCATCCTCGCGATGCTCGACGCGAACCCCGGCAGGTGGGATCTCTCGCACGTCAAGTCGATGCTCGTCGGCGGCTCCGCGGTGCCTCGCGCGATGATCGCCGCGTTCGATCAGCGCTACGGGATCCCGATCGTGCAGGGCTGGGGCATGACGGAGACCTCGCCGGTCGCGTCGACCGCGTGCCTGCCGCACGACCTCGCGAACCTCGACGCGGAAGACCGCTACGACCTGATGGCGCTCGCCGGCATGCCGCTGCCCCTCGTCGAGCTGCGCGTCCGCGCCGGCGACGAGGTGGTCCCGTGGGACGGCGAGGCGATGGGCGAGCTCGAGGTGCGCGGCCCATGGGTCGCGTCCGGGTACTACGACACGCCGGAGCAGGCCGACCGCTGGACGAACGACGGCTGGTTCAAGACGGGCGACATCGTCTCGATGCTGCCGCGCGGTTTCATTCAGATCAAGGACCGGTCGAAGGACGTGATCAAGTCCGGCGGAGAGTGGATCTCCTCGGTCGAGCTCGAGAACGCGCTCATGGGCCATCCCGCGGTCGCGGAGGCGGCGGTGATCGCGATCC
>JANMWV010000184.1:0-1648 GCA_031394165.1 Actinomycetes bacterium | reverse complement strand
GTCGGTCGCGGTTTGGGGTGTCCGGGGCGGCTGAGGGGGAGGGGGCGTCTGCGCCGAGTCGTTGTCGGGCTGTTTTCGGGCGGCGGTGATCGCGCCGGGTGGCGGGGCGGATCTACTGGATGGTGGAGCGAGGTGCCGGCTTGTTCAGGCGGCGGCCGGGAGCGCTCGGATCCGGGTGAGCGCCTCGCCGAAGTCCTGTTGCCAGGGCCAGCGGGCCGGGAGATGGAGCGTCCAGCGTCCGGCGTGGGTGGTCAGGCGACCGGGGAGGGTGAGCAGTCGGCGCCTGAGCGTGCGTGCGGCGCGGATGGTGCGGCCGGGGAGTCCGAGCAGTTCAGTCCAGCGGAGCAGGTTGTGCGCGAGTGCGGCGATCACCGTCCAGGCGGCGTTGGCGTGGAACTGACCCGAGGGGAAGTGAGCGAGTGCTTGGTCTTTGAGGTCGCGGATGACGAGCTCGACGACGGCGTGCTGGCGATGCTCGGCCTCGACGACCGCGAGCTCGTCGCTGCGGTTGCTCGCGAACGGGAAGTGCTGCCAGGTCGGGAACAGCTCGCCCTGGACGCCGAGCGTCCGCACGCGGCGGACGATCAGCCGCCGGCCCGGCAGTGTCGTCTCGGCGATCTGCGCCTCACCGCTGTCCGGGTAGTCGGCGATCGTCGTCCACGCGTCCTCGGGGATCTGGGCGACCAGCTCGCGGACGGGCGCCGTCATGCGCACCCCGATCGAGTAGGTCCAGCCGGCCTGCTCCAGCCGCGCGAACACCTTGACGTTCCAGAATCCCGAGTCGGCGCGCAGCAGTTTGGCGCCGCTGGCGCCGGCGCGTCCGACGCGGGCGATCAGCTCGTCGGTGAAGCGCAGGATCCCACGCTGGGTGTTCGCCGAGCCCTTCCGCAGGCGCAGGTGCAGGACCTCGCCGGTCTCCGCACGCGAGGCGAGGATCGGGTGGTAGCCGCGCTTGCGGGTGTAGCCGAACGCCGCACCCTGCTTCTGGTAGCCGTGCACCTCGCCGACGAACGAATCGACGTCCACGACCAAACGTTGATCGCCGGGGCCGGCACCGGCCTTCCACGCGCGCCTGAGCGTCTCGCCGAGCACACGGTCGAGCTGGCGCACATGCCCGAAGGTGAACGCGCGCAGGAACGTGCCCAAAGTGGAGGGCGCCGCCACCCAGCCGCCCAAAAGCCGGCGCGTGCGCCCCGAGCGCAGCACATCACAATCATCGATCGAGTCGGCCCCGAGCGCCATCGCGTAGATCAGCGTCATCACCTTGCGGCCCGCGCTGGACGCGCCGGGCCGCTCGGGCCGCAAGCGCACGAAGCGGTCGACCAGCCCCTCGATCCCCAACCGCTGCGCAAGCGTCGCGGCCAGCGCGATCCCCGCGTCCGAGACCACGCGCTCGTCGTCAAAACAGACCCGCAGATCGTCCAGTCCGACCAGCCTGTCATCGTGCACCATCAAGGTGACCTCCTGACGCCGGACCCCGGCTGCCATACAGCCTGGAAAAGCCCAGCTCAGGAGGTCATTCTTGCTCCCCGACCGGACGGAACCGCCCAGCGACGCGGTGGATCCAGGCTAAGACGACAAGACGAGCCGCGCGATAAGCGTCGGCTCGCCTTATGCCATAAGCAGACGCCATGCTCGAGCTGGGCGG
>JANMWV010000174.1:0-10013 GCA_031394165.1 Actinomycetes bacterium | reverse complement strand
CGCGCACACACGTGGGCGGTACGTACAACCAGTACGCGGGCTCCGAGTTGCGACGTGAGCGCCTCCGTGCGTATCTCGAGAATCGCGCGGACGGCGAGACGATCCTCGTTGGCGAGGCCGCCGGCTACCGCGGCGCGCGCGTCAGCGGCATCGCCTTCACGTCGGAGCGGCAGCTGACCGGCACCGGGCCGACGGAGGCGAGCTCGACGATCGTGCACCGCGTCCTGCGCGAGCTCGGCGTCGAGGAGGACGTGCTGCTCTGGAACGTCGTACCGACGCACCCCGGCACGCCCGCATCGAACCGCCGGCCGACACGTGCGGAGGTCGACGCGGCGAGTCCGTTCCTCGACGAGTTGACGCGCGGTCGTCGCGTCGTTGCAGTCGGACGGCTTGCGGCGGCCGTGCTCGAAGCGCCGTACGTCCGGCATCCCTCGTACGGCGGAGCGACCGCTTTCGCCACGGGCGTGCACCGTATGCTCGCCGGGTGAGCGTCCCGACCGCAGCACCGGTCAAGCGCAACGCGTTTCTCCTCGCGGGAGGGCTCGTCTGCAACTCGGGCATGTTCCAGCTCGCCGCGGCGCTGAGCTCCCTCACGCTCGTCGCCGTCACCGGCATCAAGGGGATCCTCGGGCTCGGCCCCGCGATCTTCCTCGCGTCGGGGGCGATCGCCGTCGGTCCTGCGGGCCGGCTGACGGACCGCGTTGGACGCATGCCGGTGATCCGCGGCGGCTTCGCAGCAGGCGCGGTGGGTTGCGGCGTCGTCGCCGCGGGCTTGGCGGCGCGGTCGGCGGTGCTCGTCGCAGCCGGACTGAGCATCCTCGGCGGAGCGGGCGCGATCATCCTGCTCACGCGCGCCGCCGCCGCCGAGATGTTCCCCCCGGAGCGGCGCGCCCGCGGCATGTCGTTCGTCCTGTTCGGCGCCGTCTCGGGCGCGGTCTGGGGGCCGCTCGTCTTCGGCCCACTTTTCGCGCATCGTTCGATCGACGCGCACGGGCTCGTCGGCCCGTGGCTCCTCGGCATCCCGTTCATGATCGTCGGCCTCGGGATCATGTGGCTCGTTCGCCCCGACCCGAAGGAGATCGCGGCGTCCTACCCGGCCGAGCGCATCGAGCCCGCCACCGCCGCACTGCTGCGCGAGATCCTTCGCCGTCCGGGCGTTCCGGCAGCGGTGCTCGCGGTCGTGGCGAGCTTCTCGATCATGGCGAGCGTCATGAACCTCGCGGGCTACGTCGCCGTTGGGCGGGGTCACCACCAGGGCGACGTGTTCACGATGATCAGCATCCACATTCTCGGGATGTACGGGCTGATCCTGATCGTCGGCGACATCGTCGACCGCATTGGACACCGGCGCTGCCTCGTCGCGGGGCTCGCGTTGATGGCGCTCTCCAATGTCGCGCTCGGCTGGCTCGGGGGCGTCGCGGGCATGAGCATCGCGCTGCTCGGGCTCGGGCTGGGCTGGAATCTCTCGTACGTGGCCGCCACGACCGAGCTCGTGGCCCTCAGCTCACCGTCGGAGCGCGGCCGGCTCGTCGGCTTCACCGACCTGCTCGCGAGCTTCACGGCGGCCGGCCTGGCGCTGCTCGGCGGCCTCGTCTACAGCGCGGCCGGCCCGCTGGCCCTGGCGCTCGCGGCCGCCGCCATGGTGGCCCTGCCCGCCCTCTGGCTCGCCCTCCGGCGCGTTCCGCCACTCGCGCTGCCCGCCACCGAGTAAGGCCTGTCCGCCTTTTCGCTACAATCCTGCCCCGGCGGACGCATGGTCCGTCGCTTTCTGTCTATGAAGACATACACCGCCAAGCCCGGAGAGATCACTCGCGACTGGTACGTCGTCGACGCCGAGGGGAAGACCCTCGGCCGGCTGGCGACCCAGATCGCCGACACGCTGCGCGGCAAGCGCAAGCCGCAGTACACGCCGCACGTGGACACGGGTGATTTCGTCGTCGTCGTGAACGCCGAGAAGATCGTCGTCACGGGCAACAAGCTCGATCAGAAGCGGTATTACCGCCACTCGGGCTATCCCGGCGGGCTCAAGAGCCGGACGCTGCGTGAGCAGCTCGACCGTCGCCCCACCGAGGTCATCCGCACCGCCGTCAAGGGGATGCTCCCTCGGAACCGGCTCGCCCGGCAGCAGTTGACCAAGCTGAAGGTCTACGCTGGGCCCGAGCATCCGCACGGCCCGCAGAACCCGCAACCTTTGAACCTGGAGCAGTGAGTTGAGTCAGATCGCCCAATATCGCGGTACCGGCAAGCGCAAGACCTCGGTCGCGCGCGTCATCCTCCGTCCGGGTGACGGCACCACGTGGGTCAACGGCCGGACGATCGAGGACTACTTCCCGCGCGCCGTGTGGCAGGCAATCGCGGTCTCGCCGCTGAAGACCGCAGGGCTCGAAGGCCAGTACGACCTCCGCGTGCGCGTGCACGGCGGCGGGCTCACCGGGCAGGCCGGTGCAGTGCGCCACGGCATCGCCCGCGCGCTCGTCGAGGCCAACCCGGAGCTACGCATCCCGTTGAAGCGCGAGGGCTATCTGACGCGCGACGCTCGCCAGGTCGAGCGCAAGAAGGCCGGACTGCACAAGGCCCGCAAGGCCCCGCAGTTCTCCAAGCGTTAGTTTTTCCCGGCCGCCATCCGGAGACACTGCTGGCCGGGGCCGTTTCCGAGCCACGCCCGCTGCCGAACCAGAGGGGGTCGCGATCGTGCACCAGCCCACAGAGACGCCGGTAGGGTCCCGCCCCGTGGCCAGGCAGTACTTCGGCACCGACGGGGTCAGGGGCATCGTGGGCGAGTTCGTCACGGTCGAGCTCGTCGAGAAGCTCGGCAAGGCGTCGGCGCTGTGGTCGGGCGGCGGCCGCGTCTTCGTCGGCCGCGACACCCGCGGCTCGGGCGAGGAGCTGATGGAGGCGTTCGCGCGCGGCGTCGTCTCGGCGGGCGGCGGCGCAGTGCTGGCGGGCGTGGTGCCGACGCCTGCGGTCGCCCTGCTGCGCCTCGATCTCGGCGTCGTCATCACCGCGTCGCACAACCCGCCCGAGTACAACGGCGTCAAGTTCTTCGACGGCACCGGACGCAAGCTGACCGATGCTGCGGAAGAAGAGATCGAGGCGCTGCTCGACGCGCCCGCTCCCGGCGGCGGGGAGATCGACCGCGTCGGCATCGCGGCCGACAGCTATCTCCAGCATGTACTCGAGCGCTTCGGCAGCGATCTCTCCGGTCTGCGCGTCGCGGTCGACTGTGCGAACGGTGCGTATGCAGGTCTCGCTCCCGCAGCGTTCGAGCAGCTCGGCGCGGAAGTGCACGCGATCGGCAACGAGCCGAACGGGTCGAACATCAACGTCGGCTGCGGCGCCACCGATCTCGCTGCGCTGCAGGACGTCGTGCGCAGCGGCGGCTTCGACCTCGGTGTCGCGTTCGACGGCGACGGCGACCGAATGCTTGCGGTGGACGAGAACGGCGATACGCTCGACGGCGACCAGATCCTCGCGATCATCGCACTGCACCTCGGCGTCGACGTCGTGGCCGTGACGACGATGACGAATCTCGGCTTCCACCGGCTGATGGAGGAACGCGGTGTGCGCGTCCTCACGACCGACGTCGGCGATCGCTATGTGCTCGAAGCGCTCTACCGCGAGGGAGGCATGCTCGGCGGCGAGCAGTCCGGACACGTGATCTGCCTGCGTGACCACGTCACCGGCGACGGGCTCGCATCCGCGCTGCTCCTCTGCGCAGCGATCGGCGCCGGTTCGCTGTCGGAGGCTGCCGGCGTGATGGAGCGCTACCCGCAGGTGAAGCTGAACCTGCGTCGTTCCGGCCGCGGTCCGCTGCCGCAGGCCCTGCTCGACCGCGTCGACGAGGTCAATGCGGAGCTCGGCGGCGACGGGCGCGTGCTCGTCCGCCCGTCCGGCACCGAGCCCGTCGTCCGGGTGCTCGCCGAGGCCCCGACGGAGGCTGAGGCGGAAACCCTCTGTGCTAGGATCGCCACGCTCGTGAACCAGGAGCTCGGCTGACCAAACCGCGACGGCGCGGGGCGGTTCGACAGCCGGGCTCATTGCGTTTTCGGGAAGGTTTCCGGGCGATTCCCGGGGAAGAAAGCGGTGACACATGTGCGGGATCATCGGATATGTCGGCGGACGCGAGGCGAAGCCTCTGCTGCTGCAGGGACTGCGCCGGCTCGAGTACCGCGGGTACGACTCTGCCGGGATCGCTCTGCGCGAGGACGACCGCCTCGACTACGTGCGCGCGGTCGGCAACCTCCAGAACCTCGTCGACGTCGTGGGGCCGAACGGCTCCGTCTCGAAGCACGGCCTCGGGCACACACGCTGGGCGACACACGGCGGCGTCACCGAGGAGAACGCGCACCCACTCACCGGTTGCGACCCGAACAAGATGGCGATCGTGCTCAACGGGATCGTGGAGAACTATCGCGAGCTGAAGGCACAGTTGCTCGCGGAGGGACACACGTTCACGTCGGAGACGGACGCCGAAGTCGTGGTGCACCTGCTCGAGCGCGAGTACGACGGCGACGTCGCCGCCGCGCTCACGCGCGTCTACCCGTTGCTCGAAGGGCATTTCACGATCGTCGTGATCCACCACGACCATCCCGACCTGCTCGTCGGCGTCCGCTGCGAGACACCGCTCGCCGTCGGGCTGGGCAAGGGCGAGAACTTCCTCGCGTCGAACGTGGCCGCGTTCCTGAGCGAGACGCGCCGCGCGGTCTTCCCCGACGACGGCGAGGTCGTCGAGATCACGCCGTCAGTAGTGCGCTTCCTCAAGGACGGCGTCGAGATCGAGCACCCTGACGTCGAGGAGCTCGACTGGGACGACGAGCAGGCGGCGAAGGGCGGCTACGAGACGTTCATGCTCAAGGAGATCTACGAGCAGCCCGGTGCGGTTCGCGAGACGATCGGCGATCGCGTCCGCGGACACCAGCTGATGCTCGAGGCGCTCGGCCTCACCGAGATGGAGGTGCGCAACCTCCGTCGCATCGTGATCGTCGCCGCAGGCACCTCGTACCACGCGGGCGTCGTCGGCCGCTACATCATCGAGGAGTGGGCGCGCGTGCCGGTCGAGCCGGATATCGCGAGCGAGTGGATCTACCGCAACCCGGTGCTGTCGAAGGACACGCTCGTGATCGGCATCTCGCAGTCTGGCGAGTCGCGCGACACGGTCAACGCAGTCCGACTCGCGCGCGAGCGCGGTGCGCGCACGCTGGCGATCACGAACATGATGGGCACGCAGATCACGCGCGAGGTCGACGCGACGCTCTACACGCGCTGCGGCATCGAGATCGGCGTCGCCGCATCGAAGACCTTCACTGCGCAGGTCGCGCTGCTCAGCCTGCTCGCCCTGCGGCTTGCCGAGATTCGCCGGACGCTGCCGCAGGAGGAGATCGAGTTCATCCTCGACCGCCTGCACGAGCTACCGGAGAAGATGTCCGAGTTCCTCGACGGCGACCACCCGATCGAGTCGATCGCGCAGCGCTTCTACGACAAGCCGTTCTTCCTCTACCTCGGCCGCCACATCGGTCTGCCGGTCGCGCTCGAAGGCGCGCTGAAGCTGAAGGAGATCTCGTACATCCCGACCGACGCCTACTCGGCCGGCGAGATGAAGCACGGACCGATCGCGATGCTCGAGGAGGGCACCCCCGTTGTCGTCGTCGCGACGAACATCCACACGTACGAGAAGATCGTCTCGAACATCCAGGAGACGCGTGCCCGCGGCGCGCACGTGATCGCGATCGCGACCGACGGCAACGAAGACATCCAGCACCACGCCGACGACGTGATCTATGTGCCGCGCACCCCCGCCTTCCTGCAGGCGGCACTCGCGGTCATTCCGCTCCAGCTGCTCGCCTATCGCATCGCGCGCCTGCGCGGCCTGAACGTCGACCAGCCGCGCAACCTGGCAAAGACCGTCACCGTCGAGTAGAACCTCCCTTGTGACTGTCGGCGCCGACCTGCGCGACGAGACTCGTGCCTTCAACGAGCAGCTGCGCGAGCTCCTCGGCACGTTCCCCCGCGTCGAAAGCGTTCCTCCCGAGATCACCCGGCGCTCGCGCTACGACGGGAAAGGAATCTTTCCGGCCCCGGTCTTCGTCGACGAGGCGCGCTGGATCGACGTGCCCTCGCGCGGCGGTGGACTGCGCGCGCGGATCATCCCGCCGGAAGGCGAGGCGACGGGCGTCTACCTGCACATCCACGGCGGGGGCTGGACAATCGGGGCTGCCGACCTGCACGACGTTCAGCTCGCGGAGCTCGCGCGCGCGACCGGCCTCGTCGTCGCGAGCCTCGAGTACCGCCTCGCGCCCGAGCACCCGTATCCGGCGGCACCCGACGACTGCGAGGACGCGGCGCTGTGGCTCCTCGAGCGCGGCGCGGCCGAGCTTGGCGCGCCGCCGGTCTTCTCCATCGGCGGCGAGTCCGCCGGGGCGCACCTCGCCGCGTTGACGATCCTGCGCCTCCGCGACCGGCACGGCGCACCGGATGCGTTCCGCGCTGCGAACCTCGTCTACGGCGCGTTCGACCTTTCCGGGACGCCGAGCCGGGGGCTGCTCGCCGACGCGCTCGTGCTGACCGACGCCGGCATGACCTGGTTCACCGACAACTTCCTGCCCGATCACGACGCCGAGCAGCGGCGCGACCCCGACGTGTCGCCGCTCTACGCCGACCTGCGCGGCCTGCCGCCCGCGCTCTTCACCGTCGGCACCGCCGATCCGCTGCTCGACGACTCGCTGTTCATGGCCGCCCGCTGGGAGGCGGCCGGCAACGAGGCGGGCCTCCGCGTGTACGCGGACTGCGTGCACGGTTTCTCGCTCTTCCCGATCGGCATCGCGCTCGCGGCGAACGCGGCCCAGGCCGAGTTTCTCCGCGCCGGCCGTTAGTCCCCGGGCGGGCGCCGCAGCCTCTTCGTGTCGCTGCGTCGCTTCTTGGCCTCGAGCCTTCGCGCCTTCGCCGCCTTCGACGGCTTCGTCGGGACGCGGTGCCGTGGCACCCGGAGCGCCTCGCGCAGCGCCTCGACGACGCGCTCGACCGCGAGCTCCTTGTTCCGCAGCTGGCTCCGCTCGTCCTGTGCGACCGCCCGCAACACAGGCCCGGCCTTCGCGAGCACGCGCTTCTTCTGGGTATCAGACAGCGCCGTGGACGACTCGACGTCGAAGATCGCCTCCACCCGCGTCTCCGTCTTCTGGGCGTGCTGACCGCCCGGGCCGCTCGAGCGGGACGTGCGCAGGCGAATCTCGCCCGGCGGCACCGCGACCGTGCGCGTGACCCGAATAGACTCGGAATTGTCCATGGCGGCGATTCTCCTCGACGTCGACGGGGTCCTGCACGTCTCCGGCGATCCCATTCCCGGCGCCGCCGAAGCGGTGCGGCAGCTTCGTGACAACGGGCACCGGCTGCGCTTCGTCACGAACACGACCACGCGCTCCCGCGCCCAGCTCGTCGCCGAGTTGGTAGGCCTTGGAATCGAGGTCGACCCCGACGAGGTCCAGACGGTAGCTGCCGCCGCCGTCAAGGCGCTGTCCGGCAAGCGCGTCCTCGCGTTGACGATGCACGCGATCGTCGGCGACCTCGACGGCATCGAGCTCGTCGGTGACGGCGCCGACGCGGTGCTGCTCGGCGGCGCCGACGAGACACCGGAGACGAACCTCGTCTTCTCCTACATGAACCTCGCGCGCGCGTTCGCGGAGCTCGAGCTCGGGGCAGACCTCTACTGCCTGCACAAGAACCGCTGGTGGCAGACGAGCCACGGGCCGCAGTTCGACGCGGGCGCGTACGTCGCTGGGCTCGAATATGCCGCCGGCGTCGAGGCGGTCGTGCTCGGTAAGCCGAGCGCGTCCTACTTTGCGGCCGCGTGCGAAGCGCTCGACGCCGATCCGCACATGACGTGGATGATCGGCGACGATCTCGAAAGTGACGTCGCAGGCGCGCAAGGGATCGGCATGAAGACGATCCTCGTGCGCACCGGCAAGTTTCGTCCCGACACCGTCGAGCGGGCGCGGACGCAGCCGGACGGGATCATCTCGTCGATCGGCCAACTGCCGGACTGGATCGAGGAGCACCTGTGATCCACGTCGGCACCGACCTGATCGAGATCGCGCGGATCAGGCGATCGCTGGCGCGCTACGAGACCTTCCGCGACCGGTGCTTCACGCCGGACGAGCAGGCGTACTGCGACTCGCGGCCGAACCCGGCCGAGAGCTACGCGGGACGCTTCGCCGGCAAGGAGGCGGTCGGCAAGGCGCTCGGCTTCGGCGTCGCCCGCGCCTTCGCATGGAAGGACATCGAGATCGTCGGGCGGCCCAAGCCGTCCGTGCGCCTGTCGGGCCGGGTCGCCGCGTGGGCGGAGCGCGCCGGCGCCGGGGCCATCGACCTCTCGATGACGCATTCGCGGGAGCTCGCGCAAGCGGTTGCTGTCGTCGCCGATGGCTGAGCTGGAACCGCTCTACACGGCGGAGGAGATGCGGGCCGCCGAAGCGCGCTATCCGGGATACCCCGAGACGGCGCCCGAGCTGATGGAGCGCGCCGGTGCACAGGTCTCGCGCGCGGCGCTCGAGTTGTTCGCCGCTGCGCAGCGCTGGACGGTCGTCTGCGGCGGCGGGTCGAACGGCGGCGACGGGCGAATCGCCGCACGGCACCTCGAAGCAGCGGGGCGCGAGGTGCGGGTCGTCGACGCGACGTCCGCCGAGACGGATCTCGGCGACCCCGAGGTGATCGTGGACGCGCTCTTCGGCACGGGCTTCTCCGGCGAGCCGCGCGCCGAGGCAGCGGCGCTGATCGGGCGGATCAACGCGTCGCCCGCGCACGTCGTCGCGGTCGATCTTCCGTCCGGCGTCGACGCCTCCACCGGCGAGGTCGCGGGCGCCGCCGTTCGCGCGGATGCGACCGTGACCTTCCACGGGCGCAAGCTCGGGCTCGTCGTCGCACCGGGCCGGTTCCATGCGGGCGTCGTGCTCGTCGCCGACATCGGCCTCCACCACGGCGACACGCAGCACCGGCTCGTCGGGCCTGAGCTGCTGCGCGTCGTGCCGCGGCGGCACGAGCGCGACAACAAGTACACGGCCGGCCACGTGCTCGTCGTCGGCGGCTCGCGCGGGCTTACCGGCGCACCGTGCCTCGCCGCGCTCGCGGCGATGCGCTCCGACGCGGGCTACGTCACCGTCGCCGCGCCGCAGTCGACGCTGCCCGTGCTCGAGCAGCGCCTGCTCGAAGCGGTGAAGCGCCCGCTGCCGGACGACGGCGACGGCGTCGTCGCCGAGGGCGCCGCTGACGTGGTGCTCGAGCTGGCGAAGAAGGCGACCGCGCTTGCGATCGGACCCGGGCTCGGCCGCGGTCCCGGTCCGAAGGAGCTCGTGCGGCGTGTGGTCGCCGAGCTCGAGCTGCCCGCCGTCGTCGACGCGGACGCGCTGTACGAGCTGGAGCCGGGCGACTGGCCGGCGCCCCGCGTCCTGACGCCGCATGAGGGCGAGCTCGCGCGCCTCCTCGGGCGCGACTCGAAGGACATCGCGGCGCACCGGGCGGCGGCGGTGCGCGAGGCGGCAGAGCGGTTCGGCTGCGTCGTGCTCCTGAAGGGCCCGGACACGCTCGTCGCCACGCCCGGACGCGGGCTGCTCGTCTGCTCGCTCGGCCTGCCGTCGCTCGCGACCGCAGGTACCGGCGACGTCCTCACCGGCATCGTCGCCGCCTTCCTCGCGAAGGGTGTCGAAGCGCAGGTTGCCGCGGCGGCCGCTGCGGCCGCGCAGCAGCTCGCCTCCGTCGAGGCGACGCAGCGGGCGGGACTCATCGCAAGCGACCTCCTCGACGCGCTACCGCGCGTGCTCGCCTGATGCACCGGTCGGAGCTGACCGTCGACCTCGGCGCGCTGCGGCGCAACGTGCGCACGCTGCTGCACGCGCTCGAGGGCAGCGAGCTGTGGGCGGTCGTGAAGGCGGACGCGTACGGCCACGGCGCCTCCGACGTCGCGGGCGCCGCGCTCGGTGCGGGCGCGTCGGCGCTCTGCGTCGCCACCGTGCCGGAAGGTCTGGCGC
>JANMWV010000171.1:0-2635 GCA_031394165.1 Actinomycetes bacterium | reverse complement strand
TCCGCGACGCGGGCTTCGAGGTGTCGCGCACGCTCGGGGGAGGCGAGATCGAGGTGCGCTTTCCGATCGCCCCGACCGAGCAGTTCCGCACCCGGGTGGAAGAGCGCGACCACGTCGCGGTCGCGGCGTCGTTGCGACCGTTCTTCGCGCCTGCCGGCGTCGCCGTGGTGGGCGCGTCGAAGCGCCGCGGGTCGATCGGCGGCGAGCTCTTCCGCAACATCCTCTCGGCGGACTTCGCAGGCGCCGCCTACCCCGTCAACCGAACCGGCGAGGCGGTAGCGGGCGTGCGCGCGTACCGCACGATCGAGGAGATCCCCGACCCGGTCGACCTCGCAGTCATCTGCGTGCCCGGCGCACGCGTGCTCGAGTCGGCGGAGGCGGCGCTGCGGAAGGGCATCCGCGCGTTGTGCGTCATCTCCGCGGGCTTCGCCGAGATCGGCTCCGAGGGCGTCGAGCGCCAGGAGAGCCTGCTGGCGCTCGTCCGCGCGCACGGAGCGCGGCTCGTCGGGCCCAATTGCCTCGGCATCGCCGTCCCGGCGCTCGGCCTCAATGCGACGTTCGCCCCGCGGGCGCTGCCGACGGGACGCACCGCCTTCTCCTCGCAGAGCGGCGCGCTCGGTCTGGCGCTGCTCGAGAAGGCGACCGAGCAGGGCCTCGGCTTCTCGGCCTTCGTCTCGATCGGCAACAAGGCCGACGTCTCGTCGAACGACCTGCTCGAGTGGTGGGAAGAGGACGAGGGCACCGACCTCGTGCTCCTCTACCTCGAGTCGTTCGGGAACCCGCAGAAGTTCGCGCGTGTCGCGGGCCGGGTCGCGCGGCGCAAGCCGATCGTGGCGCTGAAGGCGGGAACCTCGCACGCCGGTGCGCGGGCTGCGAGCTCGCACACGGCCGCGCTCGCCGGCTCCGACACCGCGGTGGACGCGCTCTTCCGCCACGCAGGCGTGCTGCGCGCGCACAGTCTCGAGGAGCTCGTCGACGTCGCGACGCTGCTCTCGAGCCAGCCGCTGCCGAGGGGCCGCCGTGTCGCGGTGCTGACCAACGCGGGCGGGCTCGGCATCCTCTGCGCCGACGCCTGCGACACGGCCGGGCTCGAGCTGCCGGAGCTTGCCGCCGAGACCCGGCAGGCCCTCTCGGCGATCCTCCCGAGCGAGGCGAGCGTCGCGAACCCCGTCGACCTGCTCGGCTCTGCCACGGGAGAGACGTATGCGCAAGCTCTGCCCCACGTGCTGCACGATCCGGGAATCGACGCCGTGATCGCGCTCTTCGTTCCCCCCGTCGTCGCCGGCGCGGACGAGGTCGCGGCCGCGATCCGCGAGGTGATGCTCCGCGAGACGACGGGCAAGCCGGTGCTCGCCGTCGTCGTGAGCGCCGACGGCACGCCCGAGAGCCTGCGGGACGTCGACTCGCCCGTCGCCACCTTCGCGTATCCGGAGTCGGCCGCGCGCGCGCTCGGGCTCGCGGCGGGACGCGCCGAATGGCTGCGGCGCCCGACGGGCGCAGTCCCGACACTCGAGGGCATCGACCGCGCCGCCGCGCGCCGCGTCGTCGACGAGACGCTCGCCGCCACCCAAGACGTCTGGCTCGATCCCGCGGCGACGCGCACGCTGTTGTCCGCCTATGGAGTGCCGCTCGTGCCGGAGCAGGTCGTCGCAGGCGCGGAGGAGGCGGTCGCGGCCGCGCGTTCCCTCGGGCGTCCGGTGGTGCTCAAGACGGCCGCCGCGGGCGCACACAAGACCGAGAGCGGCGGCATCGCCTTGAACCTCGAGACCGACGACGAGATTCGTGCCGCCGCGGAACGCATCGGCGGGCCGCTGCTCGTACAACCGATGATCGCCGGCGGCGTCGAGCTGCTGGCCGGAGTCGTACAGGATCCGGTGTTCGGCCCACTCGTCGCCTTCGGGCCCGGTGGCGTCTTCGCGGAGCTGATCGGCGGCGCGGAGTTCCGGATCGCGCCGCTGACCGACCTCGACGCGAACGAGCTCGTGCAAGGCGGCAAGGCCGGAAGCCTCGTCCGCGGCTTCCGCGGCGCTGCGGAGGCCGACGCGGCGGCGCTCGTCGCACTCGTCCACCGCCTGTCGCTGCTCGCCGCCGACCTGCCCGAGGTGGCGGAGCTCGACCTCAACCCGGTGCTCGCGCTCGCGAGCGGCTGCGTCGCGGTGGACGCGCGCATCCGGCTCCAGGCACGGCACGGCGATCGCTCGCTGAAGAGCTGGTAACTGCGGGTATCCCGCAGCCGGAAGGCGGCTAACACCCGATGCGTGTGAGGGCCGAGGCGCCGACACTTGGGCAACTTCCAAAGGAGCCCACATGTTTGCCAAGCGCACTGCTCTCCTCCTCTCGCTCGCGGTCGCCGCGGTGCTCGTCGGCGGCGCGGCCTCGGCTGTCGCAGCACCCGGCCACGCATCCGTCGTGATCCGCCATGAGCTGCGGGGTTGCCACTCGTGGTCGCTCAACGGCGGTACCTTCAAGGCCGGCAACTCGATCAGGCTTTCGCGCGGCAGCACGCTGGCCGTCACGAACACCGACGTCATGCCGCACACGCTCATCCTGACGAGCGGCCCTTCGCTGCGGATCGCCCATCCGACCCTCGGCCACATGATGAGCGGGCCGCTGAAGGTCACGCTCACCAAGCCCG
>JANMWV010000072.1:0-6100 GCA_031394165.1 Actinomycetes bacterium | reverse complement strand
GCGGCAACCAGAACATCGGCGACATGGCGAATCTCGGCGACCTGCAGATCCCGGACGATCTTGGCGCGCCGTCGATGGAGGGTGCGCAGGGCTCGTCCTCGCAGGAGTTCCAGGCAGGCCTCACCGGCACGACGAGCATCGAGTTCCCGATCTTGCAGAACCCGTCGAGCCTGATCAATTTGCTTTTCGGCAAGCCGGTCACGCTCGTCGAGATCCAGCTCCCCGAGCTCGGGTTCAGCTTCAACTACCGGCAGATCTTCCCGATCATCGGCCCGCTCGTCGGCACGTTCGAGGGCGGCATCGCCGCGAAGCTCGACCTGCGCTTCGGCTACGACACGCAGGGGCTGTCGGACCTGCTCGCGTCCGGCAACCCGGCGGCCCTGCTCCAGGGCTTCTTCTTCGATCCGCACGACGCACAGGGGAACCCGCTGCCGCTGGCCTCGCTCCACCTGGAGATCGCGGTCGGCGCCGCACTCTCGCTCGGCCTCATCACCGCAGGCGTCGAGGGCGGCATCAGCGCCGACATCTTCTTCAACTGGAACGACCTCAACAAGGACGGCAAGGTTCGGTTCGACGAGCTGGCGGCGAACTTGATCGCGAACGGCTACAACCCGCTGTCGGTGTTCGACATCACCGGCGAGCTGGATCTGTTCCTCCGCGCGTACGTCGAGATCAACCTCTTCATCACGAAGATCACGCTGACGTTCGAGTTCGCGCGGATCAAGCTGTTCGACTTCTCCTCCGACTTCACGCGACCGTCCTATCTCG
Source organism: Actinomycetes bacterium (assembly GCA_031394165.1). Taxonomy (GTDB): domain Bacteria; phylum Actinomycetota; class Thermoleophilia; order Gaiellales; family Gaiellaceae; genus Palsa-739. Next base: position 5,332 of record JANMWV010000072.1, on the reverse strand, counting down.
GCACCCAGAGCGGCGGCGTTCTCACGCTCGCGGTCGGCCCGAGCTCGAAGAACCGCATTCAGGGCGACCTGACCGACATCGCCGAGTCGATCTTCGTCTCCGGCTCGGGGAGCGGCGTGGACCTCTGGTCGGATCAGTTCGGCCGGAGCTCCAGCAACAAGCTGCACTTCGACAACGTGACGTCGATCATCGGCAACTTCGGTGCCGGCGACGACTCGATCGATATGAGCGCCCTCGACGCGAGCGGCATCACCGTCCTGATCCACGGCGGCGACGGGAACGACACGCTCATCGGTCCCAAGAACTCCAAGTGCAACTCCGATACGCACTTCTGCGCGTCGCTCTTCGGCGACGGCGGCAACGACACGCTCACGAGCGCGAGCGAGAACAACGACCTGCTGGACGGCGGGGCGGGCGACGACACGCTCAACGGCTCGAACGGCGCGAACGCCGGTGCGAGCACGCTGCGCGGGGGCGCCGACAACGACACGCTCCACGGCGGCACCGGCAAGGAGACGCTCGACGGCGGCCGCGGCAACGACACGATCAACGGCGGTGGAGGCGACGACCAGTACATCGGCGCCAACGCCGCGAGCGTCGTGCACATCACGACCGCGGCCCCGGGCACCGGCACGCTCGACCTGGGCGGCCGCACCGAGGCGCTCCACATCACCCTGAAGGACGCGAAGATCCTCGTCGGGTGGGGAGCTCTCAACGGCACCGGCTCGTTCATCGGCGGCGTCGACGATTACGTCCACGAGATCCAGGTCGACAACGTCGGTTCGATGACGACGATTCTCGGCGGCAAGGGCGTCGACATCTTCACGATCTACCAGACCGCAGCCGCCGTGATGACGCTCGACGGCCAGGGCGGCAACGACACCTACGACTTCAAGGACTTCGGCAACGCGGTCGGACACCTGATCCATGCCGACGTGAACGACCGCGGCAACCCGTGGGACAACGGCGACCAGATCGTGGTCGACGGCAGCAGCCTCGCCGACACGATTCACCTCACGAACGCGAACATCACCGGCACCGGCTCGCAGACCGTCACCTATCACCGGCCCGACCCGGACAAGAACGTTCTGTCGGTTCTCGTGAACGGCAACGACGGCGTCGACCACATCACCGTCGAGAGCACGCGCGACGTCGTGCCGGTGAAGGTCGACGGCGGCGCCGGCGACGACATCATCAACATCGGCGCCGGCACCCTGGACGACATCGTCGGCCTGTCGCGGCCGGGCATCCAGGTTCCGTATGGCGTCGGCCCGCTCGTCGTCGTCGGCGGCGCGGGCCTCGACACGCTGGTCGTCGACGATCACAGCGACTCGACCGGCCGCTCGGGCACGCTCGTCTCTTGGATCGAGCAGCGGCAGACCGCGCCGGACGGCACCGAGGTCGGCGGCGTCGGCGGGCTCGGCATGACGATGTACGCCGATTTCAATCACGCCACCCCGACGGATCCGCTCGTGGGCGCCGGCCCCGGCCGCATCGAGTTCGAGGACGTCGAGGCGCTGACCGTGCTCCTCGGCTCCGGCGACAACACCTTCACCGTCGGCGGCGACTCGCTCCGGCCGCAGCTGCCGAAAGCGCGCCAGGAGAAGGTTCTCTACTTCGACCAGTCGCCGGCCGTGATGGCGTCGATCGTCGGCGGTACCGGCAACGACACGTACCAGATCATCTCGACCGTCCAGCTCGAACGGTCGGCGCTCGACAACTCGGGCGGCCTGATCGCGATCAACACGAAGACCCAGGGCGTCATGAGCACGAGGTCCGAGGTGCAGCACATCGACGTGCGCGATGGGAAGATCGACGGCGTCAACACCTTCAAGCTGTCCTTCGGCGGGAGCACCACCGCCTCGCTCGCCTTCAACACGACTGCTGCCGCAGTCCAGTCGGCGCTCGTGGCCATCGGCCTCTCCGGTGTCACGGTCGCCGGCGGCAGCGGTGTCTTCGATGTCACCTTCCCGATCTCGCTCGGCGATGTCGCGCAGCTCGTCGCGATCTACGCCGGCAAGCTCGTGAAGACGTCGACCACCACGGAGGGCGTGCAGGGCACGACGGACGAGCGTCAGTTCGTGCACATCTCCGACGTCACCGACGGCAACGGCTACTTCACCGTCAAGTACAAGTTCATGGAGACGCAGGCGATGCCGCTGAACGTGTCGGTCGGCGACTTCCAGGCGGCCGTCCGCAAGGCCTTCACGTTCGCCGGCGACACGACCGCGAACCTCCACGCCTTCGTCCACGGCGGCGGCGGCGGCTTCGACATCGTCTTCGCCAACATCCTCGGCAACGTCGACGAGACCGTCGCGCAGGTCGTGCCGCTGCTGCTCGACGGTGGCGGCGGCTCCGGCACCGACCGCTTCCGTGTCTCCTCGATCTTCGAGGACACCTTCTTCTACGGCGGTGCGGGCAGCGACAGCGCGAACGTCAACCTGAACGCGCTCACGCTCGCGCCGTTCATCCCGAGCGACGTCGTCGGCCACGTCACCATCTCGTCGCAGCCGAACGACGTCGATGGCAACACGGTCGAGCGCGTCGACGTGACGAACGCCACCGGCGGCACCTTCCGCCTCGCGTTCAAGGGCGAGTTCACGACGCCGCTCGCCTGGGACGCGCCGGGCCAGGGCGAGTGCATCACCGTCAAGACGTCGTCGACGCCGTTCTGCAGTCTCCAGCAGGCGCTCGAGAACCTGTCGACGATCGGCGACCAGAACGTCGAGGTCGTCAAGAGCGACGTCGACGGCTCGTACATGATCACCTTCGTCAAGGCGCTCGGCGGCACCGCGCAGCCGCTCATGACCTCCGACGTCGTCATCGCGACCACGCAGGCCGGCGACGGCTCGCACGACGCGGTGCAGACCGTCGTCATCGACCCCGGCGCGAAGGGCTCGTTCAGCCTCGACTACACCTACCAGGTGGCACCGCTCGGGCTGGCGACCGACCCGAACGCCGTCGGCTCGCTTCCGGCGGGCACGTACTACTACCGCGTCTCGGCGATCACGGGCGGCGGCCAGACGCTCGCGTCGGTAGAGGTCCATACGACGGTCGGCGTGAACGGCGGCGTGAAGCTCGCCTGGGGCGACGTGATCAACGCCACCGGCTACCGCATCTACCGCGGCACGGCGCCGGGCGGTGAGAGCATCTACTTCGAGTCGACGCTCGCGAGCTTCTTCGACGACAACCTCAACGCGTCGCACGCGGGCACACCGCCCATCACGACGACCGTGACGGCGGTTCAGACGACCATTCCGATCGAGGTCGACGCGTCGGCGAGCGCCGTGCAGGCGGCTCTGGAGATCCTGCCGGCGATCGGCGTCGGCAACGTGCTCGTCACCGGCTCGCCGCGCAACTACACGATCGAATTCGCGGGCGCGCTCGGCCACCACTCGGTCGCGAAGCTCGGCGGCGCTACCTCTGCGCTCCGCTCCAACGGGATCAACGCAATCGTCACGATGGACGGCGGCGAAGACGGCGACACGTACAACGTGAATCTGATCGGCGGCCGCACGCGCTCGCTGATCAACGTCTTCGATTCCGGAATCAACGGCGGCGACGCCCTCACCGTCACGGGTACCGACTTCCCCGACGTCTTCCTGATGCGCGCCGCGACCGCCGACAGCGGCCTCGCCTTCGTCGCACTGATCAACGGCCCGACGCCGTTGACACCGGCTGCTACCGATCCGGTCGAGCGGGTCAACTACAACATCGCGCTCGAGTCGATCGTGGTCAACGGCGGCAGCGGCGACGACCAGTTCTACATCGACGACACGCGCTCCTCGATCACGGTCAACGGCGACCAGGGCAACGATTTCTTCCAGATCGGCCAGCTCTACCGCTCGCGCCGCACGCCGGCGCTCGCAAGCGTGGCGCCGGAAGACGTCTTCGCGACGATCGAGACGACGCAGGGCTGGCTGTCGAACGGCATCAGCAAGCCGATGACGATCAACGGCGGCGTCGGCAACGACAACTTCATCGTCTTCCACAACCTCGACACGCTCAGCCTGTTCGGCGACGCCGGCAACGACACCTTCCTCGTGCAGGCGTTCGCGCTCGCCGGCTCGCAGGAAGACCACCGTGCGCTCACCGACCTGAGCGGCGGCGGCGGAGCCGACCTGATCCAGTACGCCGTGAACGCGCCGGTGAACATCGACGGCGGCGACGGCTTCGACACGGTCGTGATCATCGGCACGGAGTTCAACGACGACTTCGTGATCACTGCGACCGGTGTCTTCGGAGCGGGCCTGCACGTCAGCTTCGTGAACATCGAGGCGCTCACCGTCGACGGCGGCGCGGGCGACGACCGGTTCTTCGTCCAGAGCACCGGCCCGACGTTCACGACCGAGATCGACGGCGGCCTCGGCTCCGACTTCATCAGCGTCGAAGGCCCGACCCCGGTGAACGGCGTCATCTCGAACGACCTACTCGGCCACAGCGGAATCATCACGCACAGCGTCGAGAGCTCCGACGGCTCGTACAGCGGCATCAACGTCGTCGGAGTGTCGGCGAACGTCGCCGACGACGACACGCCGGGCATCGTCGTCACCGAGTCGAACGGCGGCTCGATGGTCGTGCAGTCGAGCGACGGCCTCTACAACTTCGCCAACCACACGAAGGACAACTTCGCCGTCCTGCTCACGCGGCCGCCGGGGCCGAACACCCAGGTGGTCGTGAACATCCAGCCGCCCGAGGGCCTCGTGCTCCTCTCCGGCGGCGTGCCGTTCCGCGACACCTCCGACGAGGTGCAGGCCGTCACGCTGACGCAGGTCTCGACCGGGACCTTCAGGCTCCACCTCGGCGTCGACCAGACCGGGTTCCTCTCGTGGGATGCGCCGGCGGCCGCCGTCCAGGCTGCACTGGAAGGGCTTGCAGGCGTTGGCCCTGGCAACGTGAACGTCGCGCAGACCGGCACGGTGTACACCGTCAGCTTCGTCGGCGGCAAGCTCGACACGAACATGGCGGAGATGACGGCCGAGCTCGCCGGCCAGCCTGTGGGCGGCACCGGCACGATCAAGGTGCGGACGACGGTGAACGGCGGCTTCTCGGTGGCGAAGTCGCTCCAGCTCGTCTTCGACGCCTCGAACTGGTGGCAGCCGCAGAGCGTCGAGTTCGCGGTCGACGCATTGGCCGAGAAGATCGGCACCAACGCGTACTTCCAGAACTCAGCGACGGTGCGCTGCACGATTCCGTCACCGCCGAACTGCACCGGCACGATCACCGGCTCCGTCTCGAGCGGGAACAGCATCGACATGAATGCGCACACGGTCGGCGACGAGTACGCGACGCTGACCTCGAGCACGCCGGTCTTCAACGACTTCCGCCCGTC
>JANMWV010000078.1:0-11737 GCA_031394165.1 Actinomycetes bacterium | reverse complement strand
CCGAAGCCGCGGATGTCGTACATCCCCTCGCGCGCCGCGCGCTGGATCTCCGCGATGACGTTCCTGTCGTAGAGATACGACTCGCGTAGCCCAGGCTGCCAGCCGGTCGTCGCGGCCATCAGTACGCCCCCGCGTTGTCGATTTTGAAGTTGTAGAGCTGCCGCGCCGAGCCGTAGCGGCGAAATGCGGACGGATCGAGATCGTCGAAGCCCGCCCGGTCGAGCAGCGACCGTAGCTCGGCGACGTGATGATCGCGCAGCTCCTTCTCGATGCAGTCTGCACCGAGGCCTGCGACCTTGCCGCGCACGTAGATGTGCGTCTCGTAGATCGAGTCGCCGAGCGAGTCGCCGGCGTCGCCGCAGACGACGAGAGCGCCGCGCTGCGCCATGAACGCGCTGAGATGCCCGATCGAGCCGCGCACGACGATGTCGATGCCCTTCATCGAGATACCGCAACGTGCGCCCGCGTCGCCGTGGACGACGAGCAGCCCACCGCGGCCGGTCGCGCCTGCGGACTGGCTCGCGTTGCCGTCGACGACGACGGTGCCCGACATCATGTTCTCCGCGAGGCCGGTGCCCGCATTGCCGTGCACGCGCACCGTCGCGCGCTGGTTCATACCGGCGCAGTAGTACCCGACGTGACCTTCGATCTCGACCTCGACGGGCGCGTCGAGCCCGCAGGCGACGGCGTGCGCGCCGTTCGGGTTCACGACGCGCCAGTGCTGCGGCTCCGGCCGGTCGCCGGCGACGTCGTGCAGGCGCTGGTTCAGCTCGCGGAGCGAGCACGTAGCGAGGTCGACGACCTCGATGTCGGTTTCGGTCTCGACCACCACTAAACCCGGGCCGAAGGCCCCAGTAAACGCGCCCGGGGGTCAGACCGGGGACCATGGCTTTCCCCCGGTCTGGCCCCCGGGCCCTTCTCCCAGGCGTAGACGACGCTCGGCTCCGGCTCCCAGATCCGCGCGTCGGCCGCGCCCGGCAGGACTGCGATCGCGCGGTACTCGGACGCCATCGCGACCCAGTCGTCGGTCTCGGCCAGCACGGCGGGCTTGCACGCGATCGGGTCGCGCAGCACCGCGAACCCGTCCGCCGTGCCGACGAGGAACGTGTAGAAGCCGTCGAGGTCGTCGAGGCAGCCCTCGAGCGCCTGCTCGAGGGACGCGCCCTCGCGCAGCCGCCACGTCAGGTACGCGGCGGCGACCTCGGTGTCGTTCTCGGTCTGGAACTCCATCCCCTCCCGCCGCAGGTACGCGCGTAGGCGGTTGTGGTTCGAGAGCGAGCCGTTGTGCACGAGACAGAGGTCGTGGCCCGTCGAGAACGGATGCGAGCCTTCTGTCGTGACGCGGCTCTCGGTCGCCATCCGCGTGTGGCCGAGGCCGTGCGTGCCCTGGAAATCGGCGAGCGCGAACGCGTCGGCAAACGCGCGCGGACGGCCGACCTCCTTGTAGATCTCGATCACGCGGCCCGCACTCATCACGCGCAGGTCGGGGTGGCGCTGCCGGATCGACGCCTCGGCCTCGTCCGCGTCGCCCTCGACCAGCACGACGGCGTGCCGTGCGCGGGTGCTCGTCACCTCGACGCCGAGTGAGCTCCAGTCCATGGCGGGATCGGCGGAATAGAGCGTGAGCTTGCTCCAGCCGCTCGGGGCGGGGTCGCGGTAGACGGCGACGCCGGCGCTGTCGGGCCCGCGCTCGTCCATCTGGACGAGCATCGCGGAGAGGTACTCGCCGAGCCGTGGCTCCAGCTCCGGCGACTTGCAGAACAGCCCGACGATCCCGCACATGCGCTCTCAATCCCCCCTCGATGTGGACGGTTCGCACACACGGTAGACCGGGCAAGCCCGGTCGTACCGCCATTCTTGCCTAGCTCGCTATGGAGCTTTCTGCCATAGCGCTCAGAACCGGGTCAGGTACTCCTTGATCTCCCAGTCCGTCACCTGCTCGTGATAGCGGAACCACTCGTCGCGCTTCACGCGGGCGTAGTAGTCGACGTAGTCCTCCCCCCGGCCGAAGCCCAGTGCCGCGCGCAGCACGGGATCCTGCTCGAGCTCGCCGATCGCCTCCAGCAGGTTGGCGGGCAACGCCCGCAGGCCGCGCTCCGTGAGCTCCTCGTACGACTTCGTGTAGAGGTTCTCCGAGTTCGGCTCGCCCGCGTCGAGCTTCTTCTCGATGCCGTCGAGGCCGGCGGCGAGCACGGCCGTCGCCGCGAGATACGGATTCGCCGAGCCGTCGATCGTGCGGTCCTCAATCCGTCCCGGCGCCGGGATCCGGAGCATCTGCGTCCGGTTGTTGTAGCCATAGGAGATCCAGACGGGCGACCAGGTGGCACCGCTCGTCGTCGACCCCATCTTCAGGCGCTTGTACGAGTTGACGGTCGGAGCGGTGACGCCGCTGTACGCACGAGCGTGCGTCTTCAAGCCGCCGACGAAGCCGTACGCCGCCTCGGAGAGCCCGAGGCCGCGCGGGTCGGCCTCGTCGAGGAAGACGTTCTCCCCGTCGCGCCACAGGGACATGTGGAAATGGCAGCCGCTGCCGGTCAGCTTCGTGAACGGCTTCGGCATGAACGTCGCGATCATCCCGTGCTTCTCCGCGAGCGTGTGCACCATGTAGCGGAAGAAGATGGCGCGGTCGCAGCTCGTGAGCGCGTCGGCGTACTGGAAGTTCTGCTCGAACTGGCCGTTCGCGTCCTCGTGGTCGTTCGCGTAGTTCCCCCAGCCCATCTCGTTGCAGTACTTGGAGACGGTGGTCAGGAAGTCGTACCGCCGCGTCAGGCCGGCGATGTCGTAGCAGGGCTTGTCGAGCGTATCGGCCGAGTCTGCGATCTGGATGGTGCCGTCGTCGTTGCGGTTGATCAGGAAGTACTCAAGCTCGATGCCGATCTTGAACTCGTAGCCCAGCGCCTTCGCCCGCGCGAGCTGGCGGCGCAGGATCGTGCGGGGGCAGTACGGCCACTCCTCGCCCTCGACCGTGATGTCGCAGGCGAAGCGCGCGAGGTTCTGCTCCCAGGGGACGAGCGTGAAGCTCGCGAGGTCCGGCATCGCGGCGATGTCCGGGTCGCTCGGCATCTGGCCGATCTCGCCCGCGGCGAACCCGGCGAACCCGGCGCCCTCTTGCACGAGATCCTCGAGGTTCGCCGCCGGGATGAGCTTCGCGCTGGGACGGCCGTACATGTCGACGAACTGCGCGAAGTAGAACTCGACTCCACGACCCTTTGCGATCTTCTGGATCTCGTCCAGGCTCGGGCCCGTCGCGACGGCCATAGCGGTCCTCCTTGTCGGTGGCCGCCGGGTTGTATCACCCGCCCAAGAGCGGGCGTGAGGGCAGATTCCTCCATATCTCCACGCCGCTCATGTGTGCGGCGTCGCAGTCTCCAGGGCCGTCCGGAGCCGAACGAGCTTCACCGCGATCTCGATCATCAGCCAGTCGTCGCGGCGGAGGTCGATCCCGGTCAGGTCGGCGATCCGCCGCAGCCGCTGGCGGAGCGTGTTCGGGTGGACGAACAGCGCCTCGGAGGTGCCGCTGATGTTGCCGCGCCGCCCGAGGAACTCCTCGAGGGTCGCGAGCAGCGAGCTCGAGCGTTCGCGGTCGTACTCGGCGAGCTTCGCAACCGCGTCGACGGTCGCGTCCCGGGCGCCGGGCTCGAGCGCGATCCGCAGCAGGTACTTGTACGGGCCGAGCTCCTCGTAGCTCATGACGCCGCAATCCGGCAGGTCCCTGCCCCTGCGCATCACCGCCTCGCCGAGAAGTGCGTGGCGCGCCTCCTCGAATCCATGCGCCAGCGCCTCGGCGCCGACACAGACGCTTGACACACCGAGGGCCGCGTTCGTGCCGAGGCCGGCGTGGATGCGCTTCAGGTCGTCGACGAGCTGGGCGGCGCCGCCCTCAGCCACCGGAATGAGCGCACGCAACGCCGGGTCGCGGGTGTCGAGGATCGTGCCGCGCACGAGCGAGGCGAGCGCCTTCTCGAGGCTGTCGTCCACACGAAGGGCAGCGACGACGACGTGCGGCTCGTCGAGGTCGCAGCCGAGTCGCGCCGCCCGCCCCTCGAGCGCGGCGCCCTGCCGCCGGCCGGCGAGGTCTTCGAAGAAGTCCTTGATCAGGTTCTTTTCCGTCAGCCGCTCCAGCACCTGGATCTTCTTGACGGCGACGGCCGCCTGGTTCGCGACCGTGCGCGCCAGGTCGACCTCGCGGGTGCCGGCGGCGACGAGCGCGCCGAGCAACTCGCCGCCGGCGACGAGCGTGACGGCCACCCTCGGAGCGCGCGCGCTCCGGCCGAGCTCGGGGCCGAGCTCCGTCAGCCCGATCGTTGCGGGCGCCGGGGCGTCCGGCGGCGCCGACCAGCCGAGCCGGAGACGCTCGTCGGCCGGGTCGAGCAGATAGAGGTGAACGTGGTCGGCGCCGAGCAGGTCGCGGCTCCGCCCCACCACCTCGGAGCCGAGAACGTCGAGCGTGTCGGCGACCGCGACGGCTTCCGCGAGCTCGGTGAGATGCTCGAGCTCGCCGACGCGCTGTCGCGTCTCGTCGAAGAGCCGCGCGTTCTCGATCGCGCCCGCGACGAGCGACGCGCTCGAGACGAGAAAGCCGACCTCGGCGTCGGTGAACTCGCGGGGGGCGACGGTGTGGAGCGTGAAGGCGCCGATCGGGTCGCCGCGCTTGCCGAGCACCGGGATCGCGACGAGCGACTGGAATTTTTCCTCCTCGAGCTCCGGCACGTACTTCACGCGCGGGTCGCCGAGCGCGTTCTCGCGGATGAACGCGGCCTCGCGGCGGTCGAGCGCCCACCAGGCAAGCCCTTCGCCACGCTTCAGCTCGATCTCACCGACGAGCCCGCCGTACGGTTCCGATGCGGCGCGGAGCACGAGTCGCTTCCCGTCCCGCTCGAGGAGATAGACGAAGCAGGCGTGGACGGCGCTCGCGTCGGAGAGCAGCTTCACGACGCCGTCGAGCACCTCCTCGAGATTGAGGGATGACCCGACCGTCGAGATGATCTCGTAGAGGAAGCGCTCCTCGACGCCGTGCGCCCTCTGGCTCATAGCGATGGGCAGATAGTACGGCCCTGCCCTTGCCGGGTCTACCCAGCGTCGCGAAGCGGAACTTGCTTCCGCGTAGCAGTGACCGGCCCGGCCGCGAGCACGACGAAGAAGGGGGCCCACGGGGGAAACATGGTTTCCCCCGTGAAGGCGAGCGCAGCGAAGCCGCAGTGGGCCCGCCTGGATTCGAACCAGGGACCAAGGGATTATGAGTCCCCTGCTCTGACCAGCTGAGCTACGGGCCCGCTCAGTGGCAGCGTAACCCGGCATCAGGTTCTGCTGAGGTTGACGGTTCGCCGTTGGCCCATTTGCGCCCGTACCGCACAATGGTGGGCGTCAAGGCAAGCCCCCAAGCGAGGTGAGCACGAGGTGAAGGTCTTCCAGCACGAGAAGCAGCTCCGCACGGCGGGAGGCCTGACGGTCACCGACATCACCGACGAGGTGCAGGCTGCCGTGCGCGACAGCGGCATTCGAGAGGGCATCGCCTGCGTCTACTCGCCGCACACGACGTGCTGTGTGCGCGTGAACGAGTTCGAGGCCGGCTTCCTCGAGGACTTCGCCGAGCTGCTCCGCCGGCTCGTGCCGAGTGAGAGCTACTACGCGCACGACGACTGGGACCGCCGCACCGAGAACATCTGCCCCGAGGACATGGATCAGGGCAACGGCCACTCGCACTGCATGGCGATGCTGCTCGGCACCGCCGGGGAGTCGGTGCCGGTGCGCGACGGCGAGCTGCAGCTGGGGACGTGGCAGCGCGTGCTCTTCATCGAGCTGGACCGCGAACGCGACCGGCGCTGGCTCGTCCAAGTGGTAGGTAACGAGTAGCGGCTATTCCGGAGTGACGTAGGCGGCGGTGAGGCCGCCGTCGACGAGGAACGTCGACGCGTTCACGTACGACGACTCGTCGCTCGCGAGGAACAGCGCGGCGTTGACGATCTCGCGTGGCTTCGCCATCCGGCCCATCGGCACGTGCACGAGCCGGCGCTCCGCCGCGCCCGGCGTCTCACTCCAGATCCGCAGCAGCAGCGGCGTCTCGACCGGCCCCGGACAGAGCGCGTTCACGCGCACGCCCTGCCGCGCGAACTGCACGCCGAGCTCCTTGCTCATCGAGAGCACCGCGCCCTTCGACGCGGTGTAGGAGATCTGCGAGGTCGCCGCGCCGACGAGCGCGACGAACGACGCGACGTTGATGACCGAGCCGCCGCCGCGCTCGAGCAGGTACGGGATGCCGTACTTGCAGCAGAGGAACACGCCGCGCGTGTTCACCGCCTGCACGCGCTCCCAGGCGTCGAGCTCCGTAGCGAGGATCGAGTCGTCGTCGGCCGGCGAGATGCCCGCGTTGTTGTAAAGCACGTCGATGCCGCCAAAGCGCTCCGCCGCCGCCTTGTACATCGCCTGCACCGAGTCCGCGTCTGCGACGTCGACCTGCACAGCGAGGCCGTCGGGGATGCTCGCCGCGACCTGCTCCGCCGCCGCGAGGTTCACGTCGGCGACGACGACCTTCGCGCCTTCCTCGGTGAACAGCTGCGCCGCGTCGGCGCCCATGCCGCCGCCGGCGCCCGTGATCACGCAGACCTTGCCGTCCAGACGCATCTAATCCTCCGTCGAGTAGTAGACGTTCTTCACTTCGCTGTAGCCCGCGAGTGCGTGCATGCCGAGCTCACGGCCGAAGCCGCTCTGCTTGAAGCCGCCGAACGGCGTCGACGGGCGTACCGAGCTGTTCGAGTTGATCGACAGCACACCCGTCTCGATCGCGCGCGCGACCCGCAGCGCGCGGCCGCCGTCACGCGTCCAGATCGAGCCGGAGAGCCCGTAGTGCGAGTCGTTCGCGATGCGCACGGCGTCGGCCTCGTCGTCGAACGGGATCAGCGCCGCGACCGGGCCGAACACCTCCTCGTGCGCGATTCGGTCGTCGGTCGCGGCCTCGACGATCGTCGCCGGATACCAGAAGCCCTTGCCGTCGGGCGCATCGCCGCGGAAGAGTGGCTCCCCCTCGACGAACGACGCGACGGTCTCGCGGTGCGCCGCGGAGATGAGCGGTCCCATCTCGGAAGACTCGTCCTCGGGGTCGCCGACCTTCAGGTTGCGCGTCGCCTCGACGAAGAGCTCGGCGAAACGGTCGTAGGCCGAGCGCTCGACCAGTATGCGCGAGCGGGCGCAGCAATCCTGGCCGGCGTTGTCGAAGACGGAATACGGCGCCGACGCTGCGGCCTTCTCGAGATCCGCGTCAGCGAAGATGACGTTCGCCGACTTGCCGCCGAGCTCGAGCGTCACGCGCTTGATCGTGCCGGCGGCGCCGCGCATCACCTGCTGTCCCACTTCCGTGGAGCCGGTGAAGCCGATCTTCGCGACGTCCGGATGCTCGATCAGGCGCTGCCCGACGACGGAGCCCTTGCCGACGACGATGTTGACGACGCCTTCCGGGATGCCGGCCTCGAGCGCGAGCTCTCCCAGCCGCATCGTCGACAGCGGCGTCAGCTCGGCCGGCTTCAGCACGACCGTGTTACCGCAGGCGAGCGCCGGGCCGAGCTTCCACGAGGCGATGTTGAGCGGGAAGTTCCAGGGCGTGATCAGTCCCACCACGCCGAGCGGCTCGCGGAAGGTCATGTCGACGCCACCTACCACCGGCACGGTCTCGCCGTAGTGCTTGTCGACCGCGCCGGCGTAGAAATGGAAGACCTGAGCGACCATGCCGACCTCGCCGCGTGCACCGCTGATCGGCTTGCCGACGTTGCGCGACTCGATGCGCGAGAGCTCCTCGTGATGCTCCTCGACGAGCGTCGCCAGCCGCCGCAGCAGGCGCGCACGATCGGTCGGCGACACGGCGCGCCAGGCCGGATACGCGGCCTTCGCGCGGGCGACGGCGGCGTCCGTCTCTTCGACGCCCGCGGACTCGAGCTCGGCGATCGTCTCCTCGGTCGCCGGATTCACGACGGTGCTCACGCGCGCTGCTCCCGGTAGGCCTTCGCCTCGGAGACGAGCGCCTCGAACAGCTTCATGTCCTCCCCCGCTTCCGGATGCCACAACACGCCGACCGCGAACCGCCGGTCGGGATCTTCGAGCGCCTCGACCGTTCCGTCCTCCGCCCACGCCACCTCGCGCAGGCCGATGCCGACGGTGCCGACGCCCTGGTGGTGGCTCGACATCACGGGCGCACGGTCGCCGAGCAGCGCGCCGAGCTTCGAACCGTCCTCGATGCGCACCGGATGCTCGGAGAACACCCCCGCGGTCTCTCTGTGCTTCGTGTCGCCGACGACGTCGGGCAGGTGCTGCACGAGATCTCCCCCGCGGGCGACGTTCAGCACCTGGACGCCGCGGCACACGGCGAGCACCGGCATGTCGCGTGCGAGTGCGCCTTCCAGCAGCGCGAGCTCCGCGCGGTCGCGCTCGGGCCGCACCGCGTTCGTCTCGGGATGGGCGTCGGCGCCGTACGTCTGCGGATCGAGGTCGGCCCCGCCCGAGAAGAGCAGGCCGTCGAGCGCGTCGAGCGTCTCCTCCACCCCGCCTTCGCTCGGCGGCACGAGCAGCGGCCGTGCGCCCGCGCGCTCCACCGCCTGCACGTACGCGAACGGGATGAGCGCTGCCTCCAGCTCCCACGCGCCCCAGCGCGCGGGCTCGACGTAGGTGGTGATGCCGACGACTGGCCGAGCTGATTGACGCTTAGCCACGCTCGAACATCCGCTCCCGCTCGTAGTTCGTGACGACGCCGTCGAAGAGCTGCTGCTCGGTGCGCGCGTAGTTCAGGTAATGGTCGACCACCTCGTCGCCGAGCGCCTGGCGCGCGACCGTCCCCCGCTCGAGCTCGGAGATCGCGTCGCGCAACGCATGCGGGAAGCGCTTCGCGTCGGAGTCGTAGGCGTTGCCCTCGATTGGCGGCCCGAGCTCGAGCTTCTGCTCGATGCCGTAGAGGCCCGACGCCAGCAGCGCCGCGAACGCGAGGTACGGGTTCGCATCTGCACCCGGGATGCGCGTCTCGGGCCGAAGCGACGAGCCGTGGCCGACGATGCGGAAGCCGCAGGTGCGGTTGTCGTGCGCCCACGCGAGCGTCGTCGGCGCCCAGCTCCCCGCCGCGAAGCGCTTGTACGAGTTGATCGTCGGCGCGTAGAAGATCGCCAGCTCGCTCGCGCACGCGATCTGCCCGGCGAGGTACTGCTTGAAGGCGTCCGACTCGCCGGCGAAGGCCGCCTTGCCGTCCCGCCACAGCGACGAGTGGATGTGGCACGAGGAGCCGACCCCGCGATGGTCGGGCTTCGCCATGAACGTGACCGAGACGCCACGCTGGTAGGCGAGCGCCTTGACGCCCGTCTTGTAGATCACGTGATCGTCGGCGGTCTTCAGCGCGTCCGCGTAGCGGAAGTTGATCTCGTGCTGGCCCGGCCACGCCTCGCCCTTCGACGACTCGACCCGCATCCCGGCGGCGACCATCGCGAGCCGCACCTCGCGCATGAACTCCTCGTCGTAGCCGGCGGCGAGGATGTTGTAGTCGAGGATGTAGGGCACCGACGGCGTCAGCTCCTCGAACCTCTTCGCGCGCGCCTCGTCGTAGGTCTCCCGGTAGAGGAAGAACTCGAGCTCGGAGCCGAACATCGGTTCGTAGCCCAGCGCGCGACAGCGCTCGACCTGCGTCTTCAGCACCTGCCGCGGCGACGGCGCGACCGACGAGCCGTCGTGCCACTGGACGTCGCAGAGGACGAGCACCGTCGCCTCGTGCCAGGGGATGCGCCGCAACGTCCCGAGGTCGGGCTGGAGCCCGAAGTCGCCGTAGCCACGTTCCCAGCTCGCCATCGCGTAGCCGGGCACCGGGTCCATCTCCATGTCGAGCGCCAGCAGGTAATTGCACCCCTCGCCCGTGTGCCCCGCGTCGAGCTCCTCCAGGAAGAACGGCGCGTGCAGGCGCTTGCCCATCAGGCGCCCCTGCATGTCGGTGAAGGCCGCGATCACCGTGTCGACGGCCCCCGTCTCGACGTCGGCCCTCAATTCGTCGAGGCTCAGCATGAGCGGAACCTATCGCACCATTGAAACCGTCCGACGCAAAGCGTTAGCTTCTCGTGCGACTTCAAACGATCAAGGAGGATGGATGAGCTCCCAAGCCCCAGGGGCGCAGGCGCACGACGACGACTCCCGGCTGCTCCACAAGCTCGGGTACGCGCAGGTGCTCTACCGCGAGATGGGCGGCTTCTCGAACTTCGCCATCTCGTTCACGATCATCTCGATCCTCGCCGGCTGCCTCACGTCCTACTACATCGCGTTCCAGTGGGGCGGGCCCGTCGCAATCACCTGGGGCTGGCTGCTCGTCGGCGGCTTCTGCATCATCGTCGCGCTCGCCATGGGCGAGATTGCCTCGACCTACCCGACGGCGGGCGGCCTCTACTACTGGGCGTCCAAGCTCGGCAGTCCCGCGTGGGGCTGGTTCACGGGCTGGTTCAACCTGATCGGCCAGATCGCAGTGACGGCGGCGATCGACTACGGCGCGGCGATCTTCACGACGTCGCTCCTGAACCTGTGGTTCCCGTCGCTCCCGAACACGCGACACGCGATCTTCGTCACGTTCAGCGTGATCATCGCTCTCCACCTCCTGATCAACCTGCTCGGCGTCAAGCTGATGGCCGGGTTGAACACGATCTCGGCGTGGTGGCACATGGCGGGCGTCGCGGTGATCGTCGCGGTCCTGATCATCGTCCCGGACCACCACCAGTCGGCGAGCTACGTCTTCACCAAGACGATCAACAACTCGGGGTTCTCGGGCCAAGGCTGGCACAGCCCCGTGTTCTGGTTCGTGTTCGGACTCGGCTTGCTGATGGCGCAGTACACGATCACCGGCTACGACGCGTCGGCGCATATGAGCGAGGAGACGCGTAACGCATCACGCGCCGCCGCGTGGGGCATCGTGATGTCGGTCGTCGTCTCGGTGATCTTCGGCTTCGCGCTGCTCGTTGCAGTGACGTTCGCGATTCCGAATACGGAGGGCGGGCTCAAGGCGGGCGCCAACATCGTGACGTACATCTGGCAATCGTCGATGAGCACCAAGTGGGCCGAATTCCTGCTCGTGATCGCAGTCGTCGCGCAGTTCTTCTGCGGGACGGCGTCGGTCACCTCGGCGTCGCGGATGATGTTCGCGTTCTCGCGGGACGGCGCGATTCCGGGCCACCGTTGGTGGAGCCGCGTCAACGCCGCTCGCGTGCCGGCGTACTCCGTCTGTGCGATCGCGGTGCTCTCGTGGGCGCTGATGATCCCAACGTACTGGAACAACGTCGTCGGCTACCTCGTCGGCACGTCAATCGCCGTCATCGGACTCTACATCGCCTTCATGCTGCCGATCATCCTGCGGTGGCGCGCCGGCGACAAGTTCGAGCGCGGTTCATGGAATCTCGGCAACCACTACAAGTGGATCGACCCGCTCGCGATCGGCTGGATCGTGCTGATCTGCGTCCTCTTCCTGATGCCGATCGTCCCGACCGGCATTCCGTGGAAGAGCGGCTTCGACTGGAACGTCGTCAACTACGCGCCGATCACGGTCGGCCTCGCGCTCGTGCTCTTCGGAGGCTGGTACGTGGTATCGGCCCACAAGTGGTTCAAGGGCCCGGTGCGCCAGGGCTCCGAAGAGGAACTGGCCCGCCTCGAGGCGACGCCGGATCTGGCCGCAGCGCACCACCCAGAGCAGGCCTAGCTCAGCTCTCAGGGGTGGGCGGCCCCGCCGCCCACCCCGCCC
>JANMWV010000043.1:0-2033 GCA_031394165.1 Actinomycetes bacterium | reverse complement strand
GTCGGTCGACGCGATCCGGCTCCCGGTCTCGACACGCGCGCCGCGGCTGCGTGCAGTGTCGAGAAACGCATGGCGGGCGAGCTCGGCGCGAACGATGCCCGCCTCCGGCTGGAGGAGCGCCACCCAGCCGTCCGGCAGCCTGGCACCGACGGCGCGCGCGGCAGCCGCATCGAGCCAGCTGTATGGCACGCCGACGCCGTCGAGGCCGGCCGCCGAGGTCAACTCGGGTGCAGACGCAAGCTCGACGATGCCGTGGAGCTCGAGCAGCTCGACGCCCGACTCCGCCTCCAGCTCGCGCCACGCGTCCATCGACTCGCGTGCGAGCCGCACCCAGTTCGCGTCGGGGTACGACAGGCGCACGATGCGCGAGCGCCCGTGGCTCGAGCCGCGGACGTGGTCGAGCTCGAACTGCTCGTACACCGTGACGTCTGCGCCGCGCGCAGTGAGCGCCCACGCCGCCGCGCAGCCCATCACTCCCCCACCAACGACGGCGACGCGCGTCACGGGGTATGTCTATCCGAGATGCGCTCCCGAGCGCCTACCCTTGGGTCATGCCGAGGAAGCCGGGCGACATGCGCGCCGCGATCGTGGAGAACCTGCTGGGGAAGACGGGGCGCTCGATCCGCCAGTGGGCACAACTCGTCGGTTCGAAGGCGCCTGCCGGCACGCGCAAGGAGCGCATCGCCTGGCTTCAGCGCGAGCACGCCCTCGGCCACGGGCAGGCGGCGACGATCGTCGACTGGGTCGACCGCCCCGAGGTGTTCAAGCAGGCTGACCCGGCGCAGCTGATCTCGTCGATGCTCAAGGGGAAGGAGCCGATCCGCCCCATCGTCACGCGGCTCACGTCGGTGATCGAGGAGCTCGGCGACGACGTCGTTATGGAGCCGCGTAAGACGTACGTCGCGTTCTCGCGCGTGCGCCAGTTCGCGTTGCTGCAGCCGTCGACTCCGACGCGCCTCGACGTCGGGCTCGTGCTGCCCAGGGCGAAGGAGACACCGCGGCTGCGGCCCGCCGGCTCATTCGGCTCGGGCCGGATCTCGCACCGTGTCTCGCTCACGCACGAGGACGAGATCGACGACGAGCTGACGGGCTGGCTGCGCGACGCCTATGCGTTCGCGACGCCGCCGCGCTGACCGATCACGTTTCGCAGCGTCCCGAACGGCTCCATCCCGACCTCGGCGACGTCTCCGGCGCGGACGAGCTCCTTGCGCTGGCCGCCCGGCGCCGCGATCACGTCGCCGGGAAGCAGGCGGGTGTTCGCCGCCGCGTGCGCGAAGAGCTGGTGGAAGTCGGCCTCGACGTCCAGCTCGTCCGGCGTCACGACGATCGGGCCGAGCGAGATCGCGAAGTCGAGCGCCTTCGCTCCGTGCAGTGCCGGCGCATCCCAGTCGTTCATCAGCGTGTAGCCGCCGACTGCGCCTTCCGCGCCGACGATCGCCGCGAGCCGCGCCACGGGCACGATCCCGTCCGCGCCCTCCGGCACGTAGACGACGTCGCCGGGCCCGTGGATCGACGCCGGATTCGCAAAGGAGAAGTCGCCGTCGCGCGAGAAGATGCGCACCGACGGCGGGTGGAGCACGGGAGCGCGCAGTTCAACGTCCTCGAGTGCGTATTCGGCATGCTCACGCGCTCCGCCGCCGCCCGTGAAGAACGACTGCAGCGTCTGCGCTGCGAGCTGGATCACCGTGTCGCCCTCGACGCGTCCCGGCCAGCCGCGCTCCAGCTCGCGGTCCCTCGGGCTGAACATGCAGAGCCTCACGGGTTGAGCCTCATTGGGGCGGCTCCGTGTGCACGGGTGGCTCCGTGTGCACGAGGACGTCGGCGATCTCGGGCCGCTCGCGGCGGATCAGCTCCTCGATGCGGCTCGCCTCTGCGTGCGCGTCGGCGAGCATCGTCCCCGCGGGCAGCGCCAGCGTCAGATTGACGACGAGACCCTCGTCGGTGTGGACGAAGCTCAGTTCCTTCGCGTCGACGCCGATCGCCTCGCGCACGATGCGCGCGACGAGCGCGTGCTCGGCCGCGACGTCGGCCGC
>JANMWV010000033.1:0-2331 GCA_031394165.1 Actinomycetes bacterium | reverse complement strand
CCGTGTTCTGGAGCTGCGACTTCTCGTCCTGCATCGCGACGACGACGCCGGTCGGGACGTGCGTGATCCGCACCGCGGAGTCGGTCGTGTTCACGGACTGGCCGCCCGGGCCCGTCGAGCGGTAGACGTCGATCTTCAGGTCGTTCGGGTCGATGTTGACCTCGACCTCCTCGGCCTCCGGCATCACCGCGACTGTTGCCGTCGAGGTGTGGATGCGACCCTGCGACTCGGTCTCCGGGACGCGTTGCACGCGGTGCGTGCCGCCCTCCCACTTGAAGACGCGGTACGCACCGTCTCCCTTCACGGCGAACGTCACTTCCTTGTAGCCGCCGCCGTCGCTCGGGCTCGCACCGAGCTCCTCGATCTTGAAGCCCTGTCGCTCGGCGTAGCGCGCGAGCATCCGGTACACGTCGCCCGCCCAGAGCGCCGCTTCGTCGCCGCCGACGCCCTGGCGCACCTCGAGGATCACGTCCTTGTGATCGGCTGGGTCGCTCGGCACCATCGCGAGCCGTAGCTCGTCCTCGAGCCTCGCCGTGCGCTCTTCGAGCTCCGGGACGAGCTCCTCGAGATCCGCGTCGTCGCGCGCGGCGTCGAGGTCGTCGCGCGCGGCGCGCAGCTCCTGCACGAGCTTGTACGGAGCCTCGAGCTCCTTGACGCGGCGACCGACCTCGGCCGCCTCGCGGTGGTCGTTGTACACCGAGGGCTCGGACATGCGCTGCTGCGCCTCCGTGTAGGAGCGCTCGAGCTCGTCGATGCGGCTTTCGAACGTGTCGGCCATGACGGCCCCAGGGTACTCCGGGCTGCTACTCGGCAGCTACGCGGCGAGCGTTGCAGCCAGCGTGATCTCGGGAACGCCGGCGAGCGCCTTCGACACCGGGCAGTTCTCCTTCGCGCCCTGCGCAGCCTCTGCGAACGCGGCCTGGTCGATCCCGGGAACACGGCCCTCGACGGTGAGCGCGATCTTCGTGATGCCCTCACCGGGCTGGAACGTCACGGTCGCGGTCGCGTGCAGCTGCTCCGGCTCGTTGCCCGCCTTCGAGAGGCCGGCCGAGAGCGCCATCGAGAAGCACGCGGCGTGCGCGGCGGCGATCAACTCCTCGGGGCTCGTCGACCCGCCGGCGTCGGTCGAGCGCGCGGGCCAGCTGACGGACTGCGTCCCGATCGCGCCGGACGTCGTCGAGTCGATCGTGCCGCTGCCCTCGAGCAGGCTGCCCTTCCAGGTCACTTCAGCGCGACGGTCGGTCGCCATGTCGTCCCCCTCGTAGTCGTTGACGACTGGAGCCTAAGCCATGACTTCGACGAGCGGCGCGTCGGGCGCGCGAACCGCCTCGAGGTCGAGCACCTCGCGCAGGGCGCGGATGGAGACCTCGATCTGGTCGAGCGAAGGCTCGCGGGTCGTCAGACGCTGCAGCCACAGGCCCGGCGCGAGCAGCGTCATCAGCACGCGGTTGCGCTGGTGCTTGCCGGCGAAGCGGATCAGCTCGTAGGCGATGCCTGCGATCACGGGCAGCAGCAGCACGCGGGTGGCGATCAGCCAGTACCACGCGGGACGCCCGAAGAACGCGAACACGAACACGGCGATCACCATCACCCACAGCAGGAACGCGGTGCCGCAGCGCGGATGGATCAGCGAGTAGCGCTGCACGACTTCCGGCGTCAGCTCTTCGCCCGCCTCATACGCGTTGATCGCCTTGTGCTCCGCGGCGTGGTACTGGAACACGCGCCGCAGGTCGGGCAGCAGCGAGATGAGTGCGAGATACGCGACGAAGATGGAGACGCGGATGACGCCCTCGACGATCACGAACCAGCCGGTGCTCTTGATCGGCAGCCAGTTGGTGATCAGAACGGGCGTCACCTTGAAGAGCACGATCGCGAAGCCGATCGCAACGGCGAACGCGAAGAACAGTGCGCCGCGCGAGAGCTCCGTCTCGACCTCGGCGGGTTCGGCTCCGTTCTCACCTGCAGGCTGCTCTTCCTGCGCGGCGTAGTTCGCGGAGATCGCGAGCGCGCGAAAGCCGATCGCAAGCGACTCGCCGAGCGCCATGACCCCGCGAATCACGGGGAGCCGGAAGATGCGATGCCGTGACATCGCGGAGTCGATCGGACGCGAGACGTGCGCGATCACGCCGCTCGGCGTACGGACGGCGACGGACCAGTTCCCCGGGCCGCGCATCATCACGCCCTCGAGGACGGCCTGGCCTCCGACGGTTGCCACGATGGGTTAGTGGCCCGATCGGCTGGCTTCGCGGGGTCTCCGGCCCGCGATCACGCGGCGCGGGAGTCCACCGTCGGCCTTGTCAAGGCAACCAGCCTTGACGCGGCCTCCGACGG
>JANMWV010000077.1:0-2054 GCA_031394165.1 Actinomycetes bacterium | reverse complement strand
GCACGTCGCGTACTTCCGCTGGCTCGTCGACGGGCGACGGAGGTGGCCGTCGCTCCGGATCGCCTTCGCGATCCTCGCCGGCGGTGCGCCGTTCCAGCTCGAGCGCCTCGGGCAGCGTGGCCCGGACACCCGCTCGGTGCTCGACCCGAACGTCTATTTCGATGTCGCGACGTACGCGCGGCGCTCGATCGAGCTCTGCGCCGAGACGTTCGGTGTCGGCCAGCTCCTCTACGGCAGCGACCGGCCGGTGGTCGAACCGACGCTGACCCTGCGCGCTGTGAGAGGTTTTGGTGAATCGGTGGAGAAGATCTTGACCATCGACAACCCCGCCTCCTTCCTGCGATGACAGACATCTCGACCTGGATCAGAGAACGGCTCACCGCCGACTGCGAGCTCGATCGCCCCGAGCTCCGCGAGCTCGCCGTCGCTCTCGGCCAAGAGGAGAAGCTGTGGCGCGCGCTGGTGCGCCACGACGTGACGGAGCGCGTCTACCACCAGCTCTACCGCGACCCGAGTATCGATGTCTGGCTGATCTGCTGGACGCATCGACAGGACACCGGCTACCACGACCACGACCGGTCGAGCGGGGCAGTATTCGTGTGCGACGGCACGCTCTGGGAGGATTACTTCCAGCGGAACGACGACGGCTGGATCCGCGAGCAGACCCGGCAGCACGACGCGGGCAGCTCCTTCGACTTCGCCGCGACGTATATCCACGGCGTGCGCAACGAGGGCGACGAGCCCGCCACATCGGTTCACGTCTACTCGCCCGCGCTCTGGCGGATGGGCCACTACCAGCCAGATGCGGGCGGAATCATGCAGCGGATCTCGATGACCTACGCCGACGAGTTGCTCGGGGCGGCCTAGACTCTTCGTATAGGGTCGCACCCCGGTCTGTGGCTACCGATCCCGTGGAGGACACGCTCTGTTAGCAGCCGTTTGTGCCCGCTTCTCTCGTGACGAGCCGCTGTCGGGGCTCGAAGTGCTGGAGATCCCCGATCCGGAGCCGCCCGCGGGTTGGGAGACCGTCGAGGTGCGTGCAGCTGCGCTGAACCACCACGACATCTGGACGCTGCGCGGCGTGGGCGTGACCGAGGACGACCTGCCCGTCGTCCTCGGCACCGACGCGGCCGGAGTCACGGCGGACGGACGCGAGGTGGTCGTCCACGCCGTTCTCGGAACGGCAGGGCCGGGCGAGGACGAGACCATGGCCGCCGACTTCCATCTTTTCTCGGAGCGCGGTATACAGGGCACGCTGGCGGAGCGGATCGTCGCGCCCACGCGCAACCTCGTGCCGAAGCCGGCCTCGCTCTCGTTCGCCGAGGCGGCGTGCCTGCCGACGGCCTACCTGACGGCGTACCGCATGCTGTTCGTCCGCGCCGGGCTCCAACCGGGCCAGTCCGTGCTCGTGCAGGGGGCCGGCGGCGGCGTTGCAACGGCAGCGATCCTGCTCGGCAACGCGGCTGGTCTCACCGTCTACGCGACGAGCCGGAGCGAGGAGAAACGCGCCCGCGCGGTCGAGCTCGGCGCAGCCGCGGCGGTCGAGCCGGGCGGCAGGCTGCCGGTGCGGGTCGACGCGGTGCTCGAGACGGTCGGGCGCGCGACCTGGGATCACTCGCTCAAGTCGCTTCGGCCGGGCGGCACGGTCGTCGTCGCAGGCGCGACGAGCGGGGCCGATCCTTCGGCCGACCTAGCTCGGATGTTCTGGCGGCAACTCTCCGTCGTGGGCTCGTCGATGGGGACGATCGTCGAGCTGCACAGGCTGTGCGAATTCCTCGAGCAGGCCGGGGTCCGCCCCCTGATCGACTCGGAGCACGCGTTGGCCGACGTGCATGCGGCGCTCTCGCGGCTCGAGTCCGGCGCCGAGTTCGGGAAGATCGTCGTCGTCCCGTAGCGGAGTGAGGAGCAGGGACATGGAGACAAGACTCGGCTTTGTCGGACTCGGCAACCTCGGGCAGCACCTTGCTTCGAGTCTTCTCCGTGCCGGCTTCCCGCTCACCGTGCACGACCGCGACGAGGTGGCTGCGCGGCCGCTCCTGGACGCGGGTGCCGCC
>JANMWV010000589.1:0-2251 GCA_031394165.1 Actinomycetes bacterium | reverse complement strand
CCGCCACTGCCGTTCCGTTTACACCTGTCAGCGCGTACGCATCAGGGTGAGAACGTCGCCTCGCTGAACGTTGCTGTGCTGGACATCAGCGTCGCGCTGCTCGCCGTGAAGATCGACGAGCTCCATGCTGCGCTCGCCCAGGCTGCCGAGCTCCACGCTGCCGAGCTCCACGCTGCCGAGGCCCATGCTGCCGAGCTCCACGCCGCGTCGGCCCACGCCGCATCCGACCACGCGGCCTGGTCGAAGCTCGACTGGCCGGTCGTCGGGTCGGTGGACACGTACTTGGTGAGGTTCTCGTTCGGGTTCGGCGGAGTGAAGGGGAGGCTCGCCGCCATTGCAGCGTCGATCTCGCCCGTGCCCGCCGCCTGCCAGTAGACGTTCGGCAGGTAGCTCGACGTCAGCATGAGTGCGCCCTTGACCTCGTTCGGACCCCAGTCGGGATGCCGCGCGAGGATCTGAGCCGCTGCACCGGCAACCACCGGAGCCGCGAACGACGTGCCGGACATCCAGATGTAGCCCGGGGCCACGACCCGCTCCGGCACCGTGGTCGGGATCGTCGACCCCATCGGTACCGGCGCGATCATGTACCGGCCCGGGGCAGCCACGTCAGGCTTCGAGAAGCCGTCGGCGCTGAACCCGTAAGCCGACCACGACGGAACCGTGTCGTCGGACGGATCGGACGTCTGCTGCTGGTCGACCGCGCCGACCGTGATGACGAACGGGTCGTTGCCCGGTGCCATCGACATGTCGACCGCGGAGCCCGTGCCGAAGTTGCCCGCTGCCGCAACGACCGTGACGCCGGAGAACCACAGCCTCTCCACCGCCTGGTCGAGCGGATCGAAGCGGAACGACGTCGGCGACGCGCCTGACATCGAGAAGTTCGCGACCTTGATGTTGTACTGGCTCTTGTTCGCCAGGATCCAGTCGGCCGCCGCGATGACATCGCTCGTCATGGACTGACCGCTCGCGTCCGAGGTCTTCAGGGACACGATCGGTGCGTTCTGTGCAACGCCAGGATACGAGGCGTTCTGGCCGGCGAGCACGCCCGCGACCATCGTCCCGTGCCCTTCGAGATCGTTCGTCGAGGTGTCGAAGCAGATCGAGCAGAGATTCACGCTCGCAACGATGCGCGAGCCGAAGTCGCCGATCTTCGATGCGTCGACACCGCTGTCCACGACTGCGACCGCCGGAGCCTGAGGTGCAGCGCCGAGGATGGCGCCCGTGAACGGATCGGTCAGGTTCCAGAGCGGCCCGACATCGGCCGACTGGGTCCACATCGTTGAGTCCTGGTACGCCGTGGTCTGAACCGGCTGATCAGGCGTGATCACGGAAATGTGCGGGTGCCTCGCCAGCTTCACCAGGTCCTTGCCGGTGATGTCGACGGACGCGCCGCTGATCGAGGCGAAGATCTTCTTCGCCTTGCCGTTCTCGCTGCCGGCGTCCGAAGCGACCGAGCTGCTCTTGACGCCCTTCGTGCCCTGCACGATGACGTGGAAGATCTGCTTCGGGTTCGCCTGGGCCTGCGCGAGCAGGTATGCCGGGACGACCGCGCCAGTGCTCTTCAGCGGGCTCGTCCCTGCGATGCCGGCTGCCGGCACCGCCAGAGCTGTAACCGCCACCAGGAGCGCGATGCGCCCGGCGACTGCCGGACCACGCGTGCGCGATCCCTGGCGACCACCTCGGCCCCAGAGCGCGTTCCCCCGGCTCGTACCGCCAACGGATGTTGGCTTCATAAGAAAACTCCCTTCTGCGCGAACGCGCAGGCCGCAGTGCAGTTGCCGCATATCACTCATTGACTCGGCCTCACCGTAGGTCGATTCCAGACCGCGGCCTCCCCCTCTTGGGTGACGGCCGCTCAGATCCCTCAACCGAGTGACGGAGGTAGGCTCGGGCCGCATGGCGTACGAGTTCAAGCTCCCTGATCTCGGCGAAGGCCTCACCGAAGGCGAGATCGGGCGCTGGCTCGTCGCGGTCGGACAGGAGATCGCCGAGGACGACCCACTCGTGGAGATCGCGACCGACAAGACGACGGTCGAGATCCCCTCGCCGGCCGCCGGGATCGTCACGCAGATCCTCGCGCAGGAGGGCGACGTCGTCCCGGTCGGGACGGTGATCGTCGTGATCGGCGGTGACGGCGTGACAGCTCCCGCGGCGGCGCGGGCGCCTGCCGTGCCGACGTCGAAACAGATGTCGAAGCAGGCGCCGGCGCGGGCTCGTGACGGAACCGTGCGCGCCACGCCGCTCGTGCGCC
>JANMWV010000067.1:0-3188 GCA_031394165.1 Actinomycetes bacterium | reverse complement strand
CTCGTACAGGGACTCGCGGCGGACCGTGCGGTCGACGCGCGGCTCGAGCAGGTCTCACTCGCGGGCGGCCGCGCCACCGCGCTCGCGCTCGTCTTCAGCGAGCTGTTGCAGAACGCCCTCGAGCACGGCGCCGGCGCCGTCAGCATCGAGCTCTGCCGCCGCAACGGGGACGTCGTGCTTGCGATCGGCGACGAGG
Source organism: Actinomycetes bacterium (assembly GCA_031394165.1). Taxonomy (GTDB): domain Bacteria; phylum Actinomycetota; class Thermoleophilia; order Gaiellales; family Gaiellaceae; genus Palsa-739. The sequence continues at coordinate 2,992 of JANMWV010000067.1, read as the reverse complement.
GTGCGGGCCCGAGCGGCGCCGCCGAGGGAACGGGCCTCTCGATCGTCAGCGCGCTCGTCCGCGACGAGCTCCACGGCACGTTCGCGCTGCTCGCCGATCGCGGTACGCGCGCCGAGGTGGTGTTCCCCGCATGACCGCGAAGTCCGCACGCCTGAAGATCCTGATCGCCGAGGACGAGACGATCATCCGCCTCGACCTACGCGACATGCTCGTGCATGCCGGCTTCGACGTCTGCGCCGAGGCGCGCGACGGCGAGGAGGCGGTCGCGCTCGCGCGCTCCGAGCAGCCCGACCTCGCGATCATGGACGTGAAGATGCCGAAGCTCGACGGCATCGAGGCCGCGCGCAAGATCCTCGAGGAGCGGCCGATCCCGATCGTGATGCTCACCGCGTACGGGCAGGCGGAGATCGTCTCGCGCGCCGTCGAGGCCGGCGTCTTCGGCTATCTCGTGAAGCCGTTCCGCGAGCAGGACCTGCTGCCCGCGATCCAGTCGGCACGCGCACGGCACGAGGAGCTGCAGGCGCTGCGCGAGGAGGCCGAGTCGCTCGCGGAGGCGCTCGCGGCGCGCAAGGCGATCGAGCGTGCGAAGGGCCTGCTGATGGAGAAGGAAGGGCTCACCGAAGCGGACGCGTTCGCGCGCCTGCGCAAGGCGAGCCAGGCGTCGGGGCGGCCGTTGAAGGTGATCGCAGAAGCCGTCGTCGCAACGCTCGGAGTGGACGCCTGATGGAGTGGCAGCTACGGATGTACCGGGCGAAGCCCGGTGCGCTCGACGCGTTCGTCGAGGAGTGGCGCGAGCACGTGCTGCCGCTGCGCCGGGCGAGAGGGTTCGAGGTGCTGGGGCCCTGGATCGCCGAGGACGGGCAGTTCGTCTGGCTGATCGGCGCCGACGACGTCGAAGCGGCCGACGCCGCGTACTACGCGTCCGCGGAACGCAAGGCGATCACTCCGGATCCCGCGCGCCACATCGAGTCGGCGACGCACATCCGGCTGGAGGAGCGGTGAGCGCGGAGCATCCGAACGCGGCGCTCACGCGCCGGGTCTTCGCCGCGTTCGGCAGCGACCCGAAGGTGATCTCCGCCGCGATGTCCCGCGACATCGTCTGGCGCGTGCCGGGCAACACGCCGATGAGCGGCGAGTACCGCGGCCGCCGCGCGGTGGTGGAGTTCCTGCGCCGCACCGGTCTCGAGACGGGGGGTACGTACCGCAGCAGCCTGCAGACCGTGCTCGCGAACGACGACTGGGCGGTCGCGATCTATCGCGCGTATGGCACGCGCAACGGGATCGACCTCGACGTCGACCAGGCGCTCGTGATCCGCTGCGAGGACGGGCTTTGGAAGGAGGTCACCGCCGTTCCGCTCGACTCCGCATTCGATGCCTTCTGGGCCTGAGCTCGTTCCTGCGCGGTTCGACGAGCCCGACGTATTCGCTCTCGCCGTTGCGCAGCAGGCGGAGATGCGGGGCCTCTACGAGGGCGAAGCCGACATCGGCCCCGCGCGCGACGCGTGGATGTTCGAGGAGTCGAACGGCGGCGCGTTCCTTGCGGTGCGCGTCGACGGACGTCCGGTCGGCTGCGGCGGCGTCTGCCGCTTCGACGAGACGCGCGCCGAGCTGAAGCGCATGTACGTCGAGCCGGCCGCCCGGGGGCTCGGACTCGGCCGCAGGCTGCTCGAGGCGCTCGAGGTGGAGGGGCGTCGGCTCGGCTACACGGCGATCGTGCTCGAGACCGGCGACCGTCAGCCGGAGGCGTTCGCCCTCTACGTGTCGGCGGGCTACGAGCGCATCCCCTGCTACGAGCCGTACGCCGGGCGGGCGCTCAGCCTGTGCTTCGAGAAGTCGCTCGCAGGCACTAGGCTCCCGGCATGAGGCAGACACCGCTCCCGACGAGCTTCTCGTTCGACCGAGGCGACTCGCTCGAGTGGGTGCTGTTTGCGCTCCTGTTGCTGCTCATCCTGCTCGTCGTCGCGCAGCTCGCGTTGACCGCCATGCGGCGTCCGCGCTTCGGCGGCCCCGGGCACTGGCGGGGCGGCATGCACGGTCCGCCCGCCGGCAGGTCGTGGGGCCCTCCGGATCCGCTCACGATCGCCGGCCTGCGGTACGCGCACGGCGAGCTCGCCCGCGACGAGTACCTGCAGCTCGTGCAGGACCTCGGCGGCGGCGCTCCGCCCCCGCCTCCTCCGCCGCGGTAGGAAGCTCTAACTGAATGACCCACGCGCTGCGCGTTCCGGCGGCCCGTGCTCGTGTAGTTAGAGGTTCTAGGCCTGCGCCTCCTCGAACAGCGCTTCCCAGCGTTCGATCAGCGCCGCGAGCGCGTCGCGGCTGCGCTTGTGCGCGGCCATCGTGTCGACGTTCGACCAGTCGGCCGCGAGCTTCAGCTCGAGCTCCGCGACCTCGGCCTCGCGGGTGGCGATCTCGCCCTCGATCTTCTGCAGCTCGCTCGGCCGTAGCTTCGCAGCAGCTTTCGGCTTCGCCTTCGCCGGCTTCTCCTGTTTCGGCTCCGGCTTGGCGGCACGTGCGGCCCGTTCTTCGCGCCGGCGCAGCATCTCCGCCCAGCCGCCGTCGTACGCGTGCAGCTCGCCGTCCTCGATCGCGAGCGTGCGCTCGGCGATCCCGTCGAGCAGCGCGCGGTCGTGCGAGACGAGCAGAAGCGTCCCGGGAAACGCGTCGAGCGCGGCTTCGAGCGCTTCGCGGCTCTCGAGGTCGAGGTGGTTGGTCGGCTCGTCAAGCACGAGGAAGTTCGCGCCGGAGGCGACGGTGACGGCGAGCGCGAGCCGCCGGCGCTCGCCGCCGGAGAGCACCGCCACGGGCTTCTCGACCTCGTCCCACCCCGAGAAGAGAAAGCGGCCGAGCAGGTTCATGGCGTCGGGCCGCGCGAGGTTCGTCATCGTCTGGACGCACTGCAGCACCGAGCCGCGCAGGTCGAGCTCGGCCTCCTGCTGCGAGAAGTACGCGGGCGCGACGCCGTGGCCGAGCTGGATCTTTCCCTTCGCCGCGT
>JANMWV010000559.1:0-2914 GCA_031394165.1 Actinomycetes bacterium | reverse complement strand
CTCGGTGCTCGCCGAACGCCGCGCGCACGGCCCGCGCGGCGCGGACGGCGGCGGCGACGGCGCGCCCGGACGCACGCTCGTCAACGACGAGGAGCAGCCGGCGAAGGTGACGAAGCAGCTCGCCGCCGGCGACGTCGTGCGTATCGAAACGCCCGGCGGCGGCGGCTTCGGACAGCCGAAGGAGTAACGTCGCCCCGTGTCGCCGATCCTCGGCATCGGCGGTGTCTTCTTCCGCTCCGAGCGTCCGGAAGAGTTCCGTGCGTGGTACGCGAAGCATCTCGGCGTCGAGCTGCAGGCGTACGGCGGCGCGACGTTCCGTGCGGAGTCGGGCGACGTCACCGTCTGGCACGCATTCGACAGCGCCACGGACTACTTCCCGCCGGGCCAGCAGCACATGCTCAACTACCGCGTGCGCGACCTCGACGCGATGCTCGCGCAGCTCCGAGCGGGCGGCGTCGACGTGCGCGACCAGATCGAGGACTCCGAGCACGGCCGCTTCGGCTGGGCGACCGATCCCGAGGGCCGGCTGCTGGAGCTGTGGCAGCCGCCGCCGGGCGTCTATCCGGACGGCTAGCTCAGAGGCAGTCGGCTCGGGCGGTCACGCCGTGAAAGCACACGGCTCGTGCCTGGCACCAGACGTGGGGGTGCGGGACATGTGCGATGACAATCGGGTGTCGTCCGACCGACGGCTTCAAGCCATTCGGCGACGTCTCACCTGTCCCGGCGGAACATGGCCTGTGCCTGGCACGAGCCGTGTCGGTGGCGACGATGGCTCGTTCGCCGGTTAGGCGGTGCGCTTCTCGTCGATCGCGTCGTGGATCTCTCCCACCCGGCGAGCGTAACCTTTCGGCATGGACAGGCCTGTCACCGTCGCGTGCGTCCAGGCGGAGCCGGTGATCCTCGACCTCGAGGGCACCCTCGACAAGCTGGAAAGCCTCGCCGCCGAGGCGGCCGGCATCGGCGCAGAGCTCGTCGTCTTTCCCGAGACGTTCGTCTCCGTGTATCCCTCGTCGCGCTGGGCGAAGGCGTTCGCCGGCTGGCAGGACGCCGGCGCGCAGGAGACGTTCGCGCGCATCGCGCAGAACTCGGTCGCCGTCGGCTCCGCGGCAGAACGCCGGCTCGGCGCGGCGGCGCAGGAGCTCGGCATCTGGCTCGTCACGGGCGTCAACGAGGTCGAGCCGGAGCGGCCCGGAACGATCTACAACTCGCTGCTCTACCACGCGCCCGACGGCACGCTCGCGCTGCACCACCGCAAGCTCGTGCCGACGAACCACGAGCGGCTCGTGCACGGTCAGGGCGACGGCCGCGGCCTCACTGTTGTCGAGACCGGCTTCGGACGCGTCGGCGGGCTGATCTGCTGGGAGAACTACATGCCGCTCGCGCGCTTCGCGCTCTACGAGGCCGGCGTCGAGATCTACATCGCGTCCACGGCCGACGACGGCGACGCGTGGCAGTCGACGCTCGTGCACATCGCGCGCGAGAGCCGCGCGTACGTCGTCTCGCCGTGCCACTTCCAGCGCGTGTCCTCGTATCCGGACGACTTTCCGCTGCGCGCCGAGCTCGACGGAGCCGGCACGCTCGGGCGCGGCGGCAGCGCGATCCTCGCGCCCGACGGCTCGTACCTCGCCGGCCCCGTGTACGACGAGGAGCAGATCCTCTACGCGGAGCTCGACCCGACGCGACTGCTCGCCGAGCGGCAGCGCTTCGACCCGGCCGGGCACTATCACCGGCCGGACGTGCTGGGGCTGACCGTCAGCCCGGCAGCTCGCGCGGCCGATGTGACGCCGAGTACACGTCCTTCCGCGCGATCAGCCCGTCCCTGAGTGGGAAGACGTCGACGCCGTCCCACTCGAGGCTGCGTCCGTCCTTCGTCAGGTTGAGCGTCCACTCGCACACCGCGAAGTCCTCGCCCGCCTGAAGGCTTCGCGTCGTGAAGCGCATGTCGGGGTTGTTGGCGAAGATGCGGTCGATGTGCTCGCGCACCGCGCCTGCGCCTTCCGCGCACTCGCCTGCGGTGTGGTTGTCGAACACGATCTCGGGATGGTGCAGCGCGTGGATCGTGTCGAGGTCCTGGCGGTTCCACGCGTCGTTGTAGCGGCCGATCAGCTCGGTGACTTCGGTGGAGTTCATTCCGACAGTCTCCCACGTCGGCGCAGCACGCGCTCGTCGCCCACTCGCCGGGTCAATCCGTCGGCGTCGAAGCGCTCGAGCAGCAGCTGCGAGGTCTTGCGGCCGGCGCCGATCAGGTCGCGGTAGCGGGCGAGCGAGATGCGGCCTGCCGCCTCGCATTCGGCGACCAGCGCGTCGCGCGCACGGTCATAGGCCTCCGCCGAGATCGCGTAGCCGTCGCCGACGCGGACGAGCCGCCCCTGCTCCTCGAGGAAGCGCGCAAGTGCAGCGTCCTCGACCTTCAGCGGCTCGAGGCCTAGCTGCGCCTCCAGCGCGGCTGCGGCCTCCGCGCGCGCGCCGAGCTCGGCGGTCGCGCCTGGGAGATAGAGCTTCGCGCCGCGGCGCTCGAGGCCGAGCAGCGGCACGATCGCCGCCGCCCACGGCTGCGGCGGCGGCGGCACGCCGGGATCGAGCGGATCCGCCGCGGCAATGCGCTGCTCGAGCTCCGCGCGCAGCTCGTCGAGCCACGCGGCGGCGAAGAGCCAGCCGTCGGCGTGTTCGACGCCTTCTACTGCGCCGTCGACGAGGTGCCGCACCGACTCGGCGCGTACGGGCTCGTACACGGTCGCGGCAATCGCGCCGTGCTCGACGAGCCCCATCCGCTCGGCGCTCGTGTGCCGCGGCGGCGCGGGGTCGATCACCTGACCGCCGCCGACCGTCGTGTCCGCACGCAGCACGACGCGGTCGCCGCGCGCGGCGACGACGGGCTCGGCGAGTCGCAGTTGCGCCCAGCGCTCGCCGACGC
>JANMWV010000516.1:0-4129 GCA_031394165.1 Actinomycetes bacterium | reverse complement strand
CCGTCGCTCGACTCCGCGCAGTCGGCTCTCGCGCCGACCGGCGGTACCGGCCGCCTCCAGCACACTGACGCCTCGCTCCAGGTGCGTGTGCCCGACGTCGAGCACCTCTCGGCCGCGACGCGGGCGGCAACGCGGATTGCGACATCGCTCGGCGGCTACGCGCAGTCGGTCGACTACCAGACTCCGCGCGGGGGCAACGGCATTGCGTACATCGAGCTGCGCGTGCCTGCCCAAAATGTGCAGCGCGCGCTCTCGCGGCTCGCCGCGCTCGGCACGCTGGTCTCGCAGCAGGTGTCGGCCAAGGATCTCGAGCACGCGCTCCAGGTCGAGTCGGAGCAGGTCGCGCAGCTGCGGCGGACCGTCACCGCGCTCGAGCGTGCGCTGGCCGACCCGGCGCTCGGCGACGCGCAGCGGGTGCTGCTGCAGATCAAGCTCGCGGAGTCGAAGCGTGCACTGTCGCAACGTCTGCACGCGCGGAAGGGCACCATCGCAGCCGGCACGACGGCGCGGATCTCGCTCGTCCTCGGCACCGAGCGCTCGGTCGTCACACCGGCCCGGCCGCGCGGGCGCACGAGCCGCATGCTCCACTCGGCCGTCGGATTCCTCGGCCTCGAGGCGATGGTCGCGCTCTACGCCCTGATCGTGATCAGCCCGCTCGCGGTGCTGGGCGGTCTCGGCTGGGCGCTCGCGCGCGCGAGGCGCCGCCGTGACGAGCAGCGGCTCCTTGTGGCCTGACCGGCCGCGCCGCCTGACCGTCCCGCAGGCCCGGCGATTTGATGGAATAGGGCCGTGCTGCTGGCGGGTCTCTCCACGGGTCACACGATCGGGCTGGCGATTGTCGCCGCGATCTTCATCGGCTTCGCGCTGGTCGCGTCGTTCGTGGCGCCGCGCCGCCGGCCGGATTTCCCCGGCAGGAAGGGGATCGGGATCTTCGCTGTCGTCTGCGTCTTGTTGTTCGGCGCGCAGCTGACGTCGGTGTGGGTCTTCGGGGCCGAGAGCGAGGCAAAGGGCGCGGAGCACGCCGCGGGTTCCTCGCACCGCTCGATCGCGGTGCAGGAGAAGGAGTTCCGCATCGTGCTCCCCGCGCTGAAGACGCTCGCGGCGGGCAGCTACACGTTCGTTGTGAAGAACGTCGGCAAGATCCCGCACAACTTCGCGATCGCAGGCGGCAAGCTCGCGGGGCCGACGAAGACGCCGACGATCGCGCCGGGGCAGAGCGCGAAGCTCAAGGTCACGCTCGGCCAGGGCACCTATCAGCTGTACTGCGCGATCCCCGGCCATCGCGCCGCCGGCATGAACGCGAAGCTCAGAGTCGGTTAGCGCTTTGCGTCGGCCGCGGCAGTTACCCTGCCCGGGCGCTTGCGCACGGAGAGGTGTCCGAGCGGTCTAAGGAGCGCGACTGGAAATCGCGTAGGTGCTGAAAGGTGCCTCGCGGGTTCAAATCCCGCCCTCTCCGCTCTCCTGCGACCGGCCAGCGCGCCGGTCGCGGGCGTTCGCTGCGCCGAGCTTCGCGGGGAGCGAGCGAAGCCACCCGGCGGGCGGCCTCTCAGCGAGCGGATCCGGCTCCGCTCGACGGCGCGGTTGCGGGCGGCACCCGGCGAAAGAGCGCGTACAGCCCGATGTCGTACGCCGACTTCAGTGCGCCCGCGATCAGGAAGGGCGCGCCCGTGCCGGTGGCCAGCGCGAGGCCGGCGACGACCGGCGCGACGGGGCGGACGACGTAACGGGCAGTGTTCGTGTACGCCGCGGCCGCCGTGCGCTCGCTGGGATCGACGACGCCGACGACGTACGCCTGGCGAACGGGCACGTCCATCTGGCTGAGGGCGAACCGTGCGAGCAGGAGTCCCACCGCCGTCGGAAGATTCGGTGCGAAGGCGATCGCTCCGAGCAGGAGGTTCGACGGCAGGTGCGTGAAGACCATCGTCCGCAGCAGGCCGATGCGCCCGGCGATGCGCACGGCGACCTGGAACGAGGCGGCCTGGAGGATGCCGATCGCGAAGAAGACGAGCGCGAGCGTGTGCGGTGTTGCGCCGTACCTGCGCGCGAACAGGTACGCGATGAACGTCTGCGGGACGAAGCCGCCGCCGAAGCTGTCAAGGGCGAAGAGCGCCGACAGGCGTCGGACGATTCCGCGCGAGCGGTGAAGCGGCGGGCGAGATTCCTCGACGAGCTCGCGTCCCACCTCGACGGCGGACGAGAGGCGTGCCGAGCAGAGCAGTCCCGCGGCCGCGGCGACGGGATAGGCGAGCAGCCAGTGTGCGGAGGAGCCGGCGAGCGCAATGAGTGCACCGAGCGAGCCTGCGAGCGTGGCGACGGTGTTGTACGTGCCGAACAAGCGCGTCACGTCCTGGTCGCCGGCGACGTGCGAGAGCATCGCCTGCTCCAGGGAGCTGAACGGCCCGGACTCGACGACGTCGGTCGAGACCGTGCCCGTCAGCGCGGCGAGCAGCAATGCGGGCAGCCAGTCGGTGAGAGCGAAGACGGTGCCGGCCGCGGCCATCAGCACGAGGAGCAGCCGATAGAAACGGCGGCGCCCGACGCGGTCGCCGTAACGGCCGACGAGCACGGACACGAGCGCGATCCCCGCGAGCAGCGCTGCAAGGACGCCGCCGACTCCTGCATCCGTGAGTCCGCGGTGCGCGAGCGTGACGCCGATCAACACCGAGCCGAGCCCGTAGGCAAGCGCGCGCGTGCCCTGGGTGGCGACGATGCGCCGTGCGTCCGGGCTCAGGCGACCTCGTGCTTGCACCAGGCGTAGAGCGCGTCGTAGACGGGGAGCGACAACTCGAGTTGCCGGTGGTCGCCGAGCTCGAGCAGGTGAAAGCCCTCCGCGACCGCGAGCAGGCCGAGCGACTGCGGCGTCGCATCGCGATCGTCGGCGACATCGGCGCCGTGAACGATCCGCGCCAGCAGCTTCAGCGCCGGGTCGTCGAGGTCGTATTCCTCGACCAACACCTCGAAGGAGCACAGCCCGTTCCGGTGCGTGTACGTCGCACCCGGAGCGTCGTAGGAATGCGCGCCCTCCCGCTCGGCGACATCGAGCACCTCGCCGGCCGGTACGTAGACGAACTCCGCGTCCGGATCGATGAAGTTCTTGATCAGCCAGGGGCAGGCGATCCGGTCCGTCTTCGGTCGCTCGCGCGTCACCCATTTCATCGTCGGGCACCTCCGTCAGTTGCCGTCGCGGTCGTCGACGAACACTAGATCGGTAGCGTGCGCGCCGTGAGGCATCACGGTCCTCCCGGTCACAGCCACGATGGGGGCCACGGTCACTCCCACGGTCTCGTCGATCGCTCGATCGTCCGCTCCCGCGATGGAGTCAAGACGGTCTCGATCAGCCTCGCAGTTCTCATGGCGGCGACCCTCGTGCAGGCCGTCATCTACGTCCTGTCGGGCAGCGTCGCCCTCCTCGCCGACCTGATTCACAACTTCGGCGACGCCTTGACGGCCGTCCCGCTGGGGATCGCGTTCTTCCTACGCTCGGTGCGCGGTGAGAAGCTCGCAGGCCTCGCGGTCGTACTGGCGATCTTCGTGAGCGCCTGCGTCGCGCTCTACGCGACCATCCAGCGGCTCATCCATCCGCAGCACCTCTCCCACCTCTGGGTGCTTGCATTGGCCGGCATCGTCGGCTTCGTCGGGAACGAGATCGCCGCGCGGGTGCGCACGCGAGCGGGAGAGCGGCTCGACAGTCCCGCCCTGATCGCCGACGGCAACCATGCACGCGTCGACGGCTTCGTCTCGCTGTCGGTTGTCGCGAGCGCCGCAGTCGTCGCGCTCGGCTTCCCGATCGGAGACCCGATCATCGGCCTCGCGATCACGCTGGTGATCCTCAAGATCACCTGGGACTCGTGGCGCACGATTCGCGGCGCTTGACCGCCGACGTCTCGCGCGGCGTCAGGCCGGGGCGCCCGCCACCGCCTTCTCGCCGGCGAAGTGCGGCATGACCGCGCTCGCGAAGAGCTCCTGGTTCTTGATTGCCATCCAGTGCGGTGCGCCGCCGGCGTTGACCGTGATGCCGATCTCCTGGACGCCTTCGCAGACCTTCTGTGTCGCCTCGATCCGCTCGATCACGTCTTGTGGGGTGCCGACCCAGACGTAGTCGTCCTCGATCAGCTTCTCGTAGGGGATC
>JANMWV010000058.1:0-1841 GCA_031394165.1 Actinomycetes bacterium | reverse complement strand
CTAATCCCGGCTACGCAGCCGTATCCGGCACCTCGCCTCCAAGGGACATGTCCGCGCGTCACAATGGCTGTATGCCGTCCCGCCTGCCCCCGGCGCCTCCAGCCTCTTCCACCTCCGTGGCGTCGGTGATGCGGGGAAACCGCTCCGTGGATACGCGGCCGGAGCTCGCGCTTCGGCGGGCTCTCCACCGGCGTGGCCTGCGCTATCGGGTGAACACCAGGGCGAGCGCCGACGTCCGTTGCCGTGCCGACGTCGTGTTTCGGGGGGCCGCGGTCGCCGTCTTCGTGGACGGCTGCTTCTGGCACCGGTGTGGCGAGCACGGAGGGTCGCCACGCGTCAACTCGACGTACTGGACAGCCAAGCTCGACCGCAACGTCGAGCGAGACCGTGCTGTCGACGAGGCGCTCGAGCGCGCCGGCTGGCTTGTCATCCGGGTCTGGGAGCACGAGGACCCCGCGCTGGCCGCGGCTCGAATAGCCGAGGCTGTGCGAGCCAGGACTGTCCGCCGCTCGCAGTCGTAGAATCGCTGTCCCATGTCCGCTGACTTCGTCCATCTGCACGTCCACTCCGAGTACTCGATCCTCGACGGAGCGTGCAAGGTCGCCGATCTCGCGCGGCGGGCCGCCGAATACGAGATGCCGGCGGTCACGCTCACCGACCACGGCTCGCTGGCCGGCACCATCGAGCTGTTCAAGCAGGCCAAGCAGCAGGGCATCAAGCCGATCGTCGGCTGCGAGGTCTACGTCGCCGACGACCGTCGCGTCCACAGCCGCGGCAACGCGCACCTGACCCTGCTCGCCGAGACCAACGAGGGCTACGCGAACCTCATCCGGCTCTCCAGCCTCGCCTACCTCGAGGGCTACTACGTGCGGCCGCGCGTCGACTGGGAGCTGCTCGCCCAGTACGGCAAGGGCATCGTCGCGCTTTCCGGCTGCCTCTCCGGCCGCGTCTGCAAGGCGCTCGAGGAGGAGCGGCCGAACGACGCCCACGGCGAGCTCGACCGGCTCGTCCAGATCTTCGGCCCCGGCAACGTCTACGCCGAAATGCAGAACGCCCACATGGACGTGCAGGCGCGCATCAACCCCATGCTCGAGCAGGTCGCCGCCGCCGCGAAGGTGCCGCTCGTCGCCACCGGCGACGTCCACTACCTGCGCCACGAGGACGCGATCCCGCACGAGGCGCTGCTCTGCATCCAGTCGGGCGACTCGCTGAAGAACCCGAACCACTGGAAGTTCTCGACCGACCAGTTCTACTTCAAGAGCCCCGCCGAGATGGCGCTCGACTTCCCCGGCCACGACGACGCCCTGCGCCGCACCCTCGAGATCGCCGAGCGCTGCAACGTCACGATCGAGCTCGACCGGATCCTGCTGCCGAAATACCCGACGCCCGACGGCCGCGACGCGTTCGAGTACCTCGTCGAGCTGTGCGAGCGGGGCCTCGAGCGCCGCTACGGCACCGTCACGCCCGAGCTGCGCGACCGTCTCCAGTTCGAGCTGAAGACCATCAAGGAGATGGGCTTCGCCGACTACTTCCTGATCGTCTGGGACTTCGTCTCGTTCGCCAAGCGCGACGGCGTCGGCGTCGGCCCGGGCCGCGGCTCGGCAGCCGGCTCGATCGTCGCCTACGCCCTGCAGATCACGGACATCGACCCGCTCCGCTACGGCCTCCTGTTCGAGCGTTTCCTCAATCCGGGCCGCAAGTCGATGCCCGACATCGACATCGACTTCTCGGTCGCCGGGCGCGAGCGCGTCATGAACTACGTGACCGAGAAGTACGGCCGCGACCGGGTTGCCCAGATCATCACCTTCGGCACGATGGCCGCCCGCGCTGCTGTTCGCGAC
>JANMWV010000439.1:0-2163 GCA_031394165.1 Actinomycetes bacterium | reverse complement strand
GCCGAGAACCTCTATTCCGCCAACAGCGCTACAATTCCGCTCGCTTGACTCCACTCGAACAAGCACGCCGAATCGCGGCGCTCGTCCAGGACAAGCTCGGCCGCGACGTCGTCATCCTCGATATGCAGCCCGTCTGCGCGTACACCGACTACTTCGTCGTGGTCACCGGTGGGAACGCGCGCCAGACGAAGGGCATCTTCGACGAGGTCCACGGCCGCCTGAAGAAGGAGCACGACCTGCTCCCGCGCGCGGTCGACGGCGTCGCCGAGGCGACGTGGATCATCGGCGACTACGTCGACGTCGTCCTGCACGTCTTCACGCCCGAAGCGCGCGAGTTCTATCGCCTCGAAGACCTCTGGGACGACGTCCCGCACGAGACGTTCGAAGCAGCCACGGCCTAAACGGACACGTCGCCAGGGCGGGCAACGGTTCGTCCGATGCTGCGAGTAGTGTGTTGTCTGTGTTGACGACGAATCAGAAGGGCGCGCTGGCCGAGCAAGCGATCGCCTTCGAGGCGCTGAAGATAGGCGCCGGCGTGTTCCAGCCGCTTGGCGACGAACGGTACGACCTGATCCTCGATGTAAGGCCGCAGCTCCTTCGGGTTCAGTGCAAATGGGCCGTGTGCCAAGGCGACGTGGTCGTGATTCGCACTCGGCGCTGCCGTCGCGGCGCTGAAGGCTTGATCCACCGCGCGTACGAAGCAGGTGAGATCGATGCGATTGCTGCGTACTGCCAAGACCTCGACCGCTGCTACCTGCTGCCACTCGAGATGTCGGTCGGTCGCGCGGCCGTCCAGCTGCGTCTCCGGCCGTGTCGAAACAACCAAGTGGTCGGCGTTCATTGGGCGCGGGATTACGAGCTCGGGGCTACACTGGCGAGGCGCCACGGGCCCATAGCTCAGCTGGGAGAGCGCCTGCGTGGCACGCAGGAGGTCGGCGGTTCGAGCCCGCCTGGCTCCACTCGTTCGATAGCACTAGGAAGCGTTGGACGAAATCGGCCCTCAGGGTTCTCGGTCAATGCGCCGGAAACCCTTGCTCTCAACGACTCCCAAGACGACCGCGTTCGCCGGCGTCTCACGAGGCGCTCGAGCGCCGCTGCCAGCGTTCGTTCCACGTCTCCCGTGTGAGCGACGAGATCAACGCTCGGCGGAGGAGGCGGCCGTCGCGCGAGCGGCCGAGCAGATGAACGCGCAGAGGGACGTCGCCGAGGGGTAGCTCGACGGTGGTTGTTTCGGCAGGAAGGGTCAGGCTCTCTCGCACGACGTACTCGGCGCGAGGGTCTGGCCGCTCGCTGAAGCGCACCTCCCATGCGCTGACCGCGGGAACGGAATCCCAGAGGAGGGTCGCAGCGGATCCCGCAGCCTCCCGGCGTACGTCCATGTTGCCGCTGATCGTGGGTCGGGTCACGAGTGCTGCGCGGCGTCGAGGGAGTGAGGTAGCCGGAGCGGGCACGGGAGGCGGCTCGGGCGCGCGGGCGAGCCGTTGGCGCGCGCGGTGGACGGCGATCACGCGCTCGAGCTGCTTCAGCGCTTTCCGTTCGGCGTCGGCTACCTCGGCGAGAGCCGCCTCACCACCGCCCGCCCCCGCGGCGAGTCCCGCGGCTCGAATCCGCCGCTCGAGCTCGTCTGTGTCCGGCTCCTGGCCGGCAGCGATCTGGCCGCGAGCCTCGGCGATCGTGGCGGTCAACGACCGGTTCATGGAGTCAAGTGGCACGGGCGGCGGATTCCGGTGAGTACAGAGGCAGCGCACCACGCTGTTGCGATGCACAGTGATGGAGACTAGCGGCTTCGCGGAGCCTCGCCTCGTCCATACGCTGCCGGTGGTACGAGCTGCTCTCGGCCCGCCGGACCGGTCTGCCGAGGCGTTGCGCGGCAAGCGTCTACGCTGGACCGATGTCGGCCGACTCCGCCCTGCGCGCCAACGTTCGCCTGCTCGGCGACCTGCTCGGCAGAGTGCTCGTCGAACAGGATGGGCCGGAGCTGCTCGCCGACGAGGAGCGGATTCGGGCACTCGCCCGTGAAGCCCGCGGGGGTGGGGCCCGCGCCGAGCTTGGTGCGGCCGTCGCCTCGCTCTCCCTCGAGCGCCAGGCCGCGATGCAGAGGGCGTTTGCACTCTTCTTCCAGCTCGTCAATATCGCCGAGCAGCACCACCGGATCCGGCGACG
>JANMWV010000399.1:0-30175 GCA_031394165.1 Actinomycetes bacterium | reverse complement strand
AGCGAGGCAGCGCGCTCCTCGAGCGCGACGGCGTCCACCGAGCCGATCCGCGGCAGCCGCGGCTCGAGCGGCAGCTCGAAGCCGGTGGGAAGTGCAGGCGCCTGGGCCACGCTGCTCAGTGTAGTCCGGGCGTCTCCAGAGGCCACGTCCGGTGCCTGGCACCGGTCATGGCTGTTTCGGAGGTGCCGCCGCGGCGCGCGCCTCGCGCTCGTACGGATTCTCGTCGTAGCCGAGCAGGAGATACGAGAGCGGCATCCGCACGGGGTGGTGCTGCATCTGCCAGACGTGGCACAGCTCGTGGGTCACGAGATCGCCGTCCTCGAGGAGAGCGCGCGAGCGGAGCACGATCGTCCAGTGCGCGGAGTATCCATCGAAGCGCCGGAACCACGGCAGGCGGAAGAGACCGGGCGCGATCCAGATCCGCACGGCGCGCGTCGACACCGGCCGCGGATAGAGGTCGAGGCGATCGAGGCGCGCCTTCGCACGGTCGAGCGCCGCACGCTTCACGTCGTCCACGCGCCGACGCTATAGCGTTGCCACGCCGTGAAGCGCCGCGTCCTCCGCCTCCTCGACCGCCTGGGCCTCGTCGGCCCGGCGTTTCGGCTGTACGAGCACGTCGTCGCGCTCCGCCCCACGCGGCGACTTGCCGTCGACGGGCCGCCCCTACCGCCGCGCCGCTTGATGGTGCGCGTCGCCGGAACGGGCGATGCCGACTGGTTCCTACGCGGCGGCCGTGCGGGCTACGACGCGATCGCCGCACACGCGCCGCTCGACGAGCTGCACTCGGTGCTCGACTTCGGTTGCGGCTGCGGGCGTGTGACGCGCTGGTGGGCGGACTTCGACGGCGACGTCGCCGGCAGCGACGTCAGCGGTCCCGCCGTGGAGTGGTGCCGCGCCCACCTCCCGTTCGCGCGCTTCGAGCAGAACGCGCTCGCACCGCCGCTCGTGTTCGAGGACGCGAGCTTCGATCTCGTCTATGCGCTCTCCGTCTTCACGCATCTCACCGCCGACCTCCAGCTCGCCTGGCGCGACGAGCTTCGTCGCGTGCTCCGCCCCGGCGGGCTCCTGCTCGTCACGACGCACGGCCGCTCCTACGTGCCGCGCCTCGGCGAGGACGAGCGCCGCAGCTTCGAGCTCGGCGAGCTCGTCGTGCGCTGGGGCGACGTGGCGGGCACGAACCTCTGCAGCGCGTATCACCCCGAGCCCTACCTTCGCGACACCTTCGCGAACGGCTTCGCGTTTCTCGAGCTCCAAGCCGAGGGAGCACGAGGCAATCCGACGCAGGACCTCGTCCTGCTCCGCAAGGACTAGCGGCGGACGGCGAGCCAGGCGCTGTAGCCGGCGAGATAGCCGGGGCCTGCCTGGCTGACGCTGAACACGACGCGCAGCTGCGAGCGTCCCCGAGAAAGATTCGGGTGGAACACGGCGGTCGAGCGGCTGTTCAGCCGGTTGCGACTGATCGTGACCCAGCTGCCGTTGAGCCGGTGCCGCTGGAGCTGGACGATCTTGCCGGCGAACGAGCGTACGCCGGCGACGTGCGTCGAGAAGCGGCCGTGTCCCAACGCCACGAGCGACACTGCGGGACGCACGGAGACGGTCGTGACCGCACTGCCGCCGCCGTAGAGCGCCTTGTAGGTCTTGCCGATGGCGGGCCGCACGGTGAGGCTCCAGGTGCCGTTGGCTCCCGTGAGCACCGTCGTGAGCGACGTGAACGAGCTGCCGGGCAGCGTTGCGGAGAACAGCCCGACGGACGCGTTCGCCTGCTTGCTCGAGACGGTTCCGTACAGCGTCACGCGGTGCCCGTAGATGGCGGTCGCACTCGATGCCGCGATCGTGACCGCGGGCCCGGCGGTCGCGAACGTCGCGTCGGCGCCGTAGACGGTGCCTGCGCTGTTCGAGGCGACGAGACGGACGTGATACGTCCTGCCCGGTGACAGGCCGTTGATCGGCACCGAGACTGGCTTCGCGCCTGCGCTCGAGCCGGCGTTCTGCGACGCGGTCTTCGCGCCGTAGCTGCCGGTCGTCCCGTACTCGAAGTACCAACTCGTCGCGTGCCCGTCCGGGTCGACGGTGCCGGTCAGCGTCGCGGACGTCCCGGTGACGCTGCTCGGAGTACCGGTGTGCACGACGGGCTTCCCCGCTGTCGCGAAGGTCAGATCGGCGCCGGTGATCGTCCCCGTGACGTTCGTGGCGACGAGCCTGAAGTGGTACGTCGCGCCGCCGATCAGACCGCTCAGGGGGGCCGACACGTTCTTCGTCCCCGTCCCGGAGCCCGCGCTCGCAGCCGGAGTCTTCGTGCCGTAGTCCGTGCTCGTCCCGTACTCGAAGTACACGGTCGTCGCCTGGCCGTTCGGGTTCACGCTGCCGTTCAGCGTCGCGGTGGTGTCCTTGACGCTCGAGGCAGCCTTGGTCGTGACGGTCGGCGCCGCTGCGGTGAGAAACGTCTGGTCGGAGCCGCGGCTCGTCCCGGCGTCGTTCGTGGCGACGAGGCGCACGTGATACGTCCGCCCGACCGTCAGCCCGGTGACCGCTGCAGAGACCGCGGTCGCACCCGTCCCCGACCCCCCGTCCTTGACGGGCGTCTTCGTGCCGTAGTTCGTGCCCGTGCCGTACTCGAAGTACCACGTCGTGGGCCGGCCGCTCGGATCGACCGTGCCGTTCAGCGTCGCCGAGGTGGTCGTGACGGCTGTCGCGGCCCCGGTGACGGCGGCGGGAAGCGACGACGTGGTGAGGATGCCGTCTGCGCCGTGACCGGTGCCGGCGGTGCTGGTCGCGACGAATCGGTAGTGGTATGTCGTTGCCGGCTTCAGCGATGCGAGCGATGCCGTGACGGCGGTGGAGGTCGTGCCGGAGCCGGCGCTCACCGACGACGTCTTCGTCCCGTAGCTCGTACTCGTGCCGTACTCGACGTACCACGTGGTCGCCGTGCCCTGCGGGTTGACGCTGCCGGAGACGGTCGCCGTGGTCGGCGCGATCGCGGTGACAGGCCCGGTCGACGCCGTCGGCGCGGTTGCGGCCGCCGCGGCTCCGGCGCCCACGAGGGCGGCACAGAGGCAGAGCAGAAGCAGGGGCAGGGTGCGCATGACAAACCACTCGTACCCGTTCGCGCGAAGGCGACACCTCGGCTATGTCAAATGCACGTAAAGCCTCGGGTTCTCAGAGGCCGAGCCGCTCGAGCGTCGCCTCGTCGCGGCGCCAGCGCGGACGCACCTTCACGAAGAGCTCGAGGAAGACCGGATGGCCGAGCAGCGCCTCGATTTCGGGTCGCGCGCGCACGCCGATGTCCTTCACCATCGCGCCGTTCTTGCCGACGAGGATCTGCTTCTGCGAATCGGTCTCGACGAGAATCACGGCGCGCACGAACTTGTCGCCCAGCTCCTCGACCTCCGCGGTGATCGCGTGCGGCACCTCGTCGCGCGTGAGTTGGAGCGCCTTCTCGCGCACGAGCTCGCCGATCTGCGTCTCGACGCTGAGATCGGTCCGCTGGTCCGCCGGGAAGTAGAGCGGCCCTTCCGGCAGCAGCGCGACGAGCTCGAGCCGCAGGTCGGAGATGCCGTCGCCGGTCTTCGCGCTCACCGGGTGCAACGCGTGGAAGTTGCCGAGCCGCGCAGCAGCCTGCATCTGCTGGGCGATGTGACCCGGCTTCAGGCGGTCGACCTTGTTCAGCGCAATCACGACCGGAACGCCGAGCGCGAACACCTTCGACGCGATGAAGCGGTCGCCCGCACCGATTCGCTCGCGCGCCGAGAGCACGAGCATGACCCCGTCGACGTCTTCGAAGGCGTTGTTGACGGTTCTCTGCATCCGCTCGGTGAGCGCGTCGAGCGGACGCTGAAACCCCGGCAGGTCGACGAGCACGAGCTGGTGATCCTCGGCGTTCGCAATGCCGAAGATGCGCCGCCGCGTGGTCTGCGGCTTGTCGGAGACGATCGCGACCTTGCCGCCCGCGAGCGCGTTCACGAGCGTCGACTTCCCGACGTTCGGACGGCCTGCGATTGCGATGAACCCGGATCTCACTGCTCGGGAAGCCTCCAGGTGTCGGGTAGCAGCTCCGCCGGCGAGTATTCGGCGATCGAGCCGTCCTCGCGCCGGAAGGCGACCCGCTCGAAGCGCCATTCGACGAGCCACTGCCTACAGCCGCCGCACGGCGAGGCGTTGATGCCGATCGCCTCGAGGTCGCCGGGGCGCAGCCCATCGCTTGCCGCCTTCGAGATCACCGTGCGCTCGGCGCAGACGCCGAGCGGGTACGCCGCATTCTCGACGTTGACGCCGTCGTACACGCGCCCGTCCTTCGTCAGCACCGTCGCGCCGACGAAGTAGTTCGAGTACGGCGCATAGGCATTAGCGGCAGCAGCCTCCGCGCGCAGGACGAGCTCCTCGGCCGTCACTTCGACAGCACCTGGAAGACGACGAGCGTGATCAGCGCGCCGAGCGCGCCGCCGTAGAGCACCTCCAGCGCCGAGTGGACGCCCGACTCGACGCGCGTCTGCGCGACGAGCAGCGCCATCAGGAACGTGAGCGAGGAAACGAGAAAGCGGTGGTCGTCGCCGATCACGTAGGTCGCCGCCATCCAGCCGGCGAACGCGAGCGCCGCGTGGCCCGACGGGAGGCCGCCGCGCAGAGGCGTGCCACGCCCGGTCCACGCCTTCGTCGCGATCACGACGAGCATCACGAGCACGAGCGCGACGAGCGTGATCTCCGCGGGCGCGTCCCGGATGCGGTCGAGCAGGCGGGCGCTGCGGTGCGCCGCTGCGTGCGCGAAGACGAGATAGCCGATCGCGACCGCGGTGGCCGACGAGATGAGGACCGCGCCTGCGGCGATGTCCTTCGCGAGCTTCGCATTCGGGTCGAACGACGTCGTCGAGACGTCGATCGCGCCTTCGATCGCCGAGTTGACCATCTCTGCGACGAGGACGAAGGCGATCGCGAGCAGCAGCACGATCAGCTCGAGGCGGTCGACGCCGAGCGCTGCCGCTGCACCGAGCACCGCGATCGCGATGAGGAAATGGATGCGCAGGTTCCGCTGCGTGCGCAGAACGTGGATGATGCCCTCGAAGGCGTAGTTGAAGCTGTCGAGCAGCGTCGGCGCGCGCCCGGTCGACGGCGACGACGAGCGCCTGCGCGCCTCGGAGTTGCGGCGCGTCGTGAGGATGCTCATCGGTGGAGGCCCTCGCGTGCGTCCATCTCCGGCCCGTGGTCGTAGCCGACGAGATGGAGCACGGCGTGCACGAGCGGCGCCTGCCACTCGTCGCCGACGACCTGCGGGCACAGGATCACGTCGCCGAGCTGGCGCGGCAGGCCGTCCGGGACGGCGTCGAGCCCGTCGATCGGGAACGCGAGCGCGTCGGCCGCCTCGTCGATCTCGAGGTGCTCGAGCTTCAACGCACGGCTCTCGTCGGGGCCGACGAAGGCGAGCCCGAGCTCTCCCGACTCGACGCCTTCTCCAGCGAGCACTCGGCGCGCGAGCTCGATTGCGCCGGCCTCGTCGACGGCGATGCCCGACCTGTTGTCGACCTCGACGTCGATCACCGCTTCCGCTCGGTCCCGGTCTCCTCGGAATGCTTCTTGTACGCCTCGACGATCCGCTGCACCAGCTTGTGGCGCACGACGTCCTCGTGCGTGAAGTTGACGAATGCGATGTCGTCGATCGACGCGAGGATGTCGCGCACCTGGATGAGCCCCGATGCCTGCTCGCGCGGCAGGTCGATCTGCGTGATGTCGCCGGTGATGACGACCTTCGAGCCGAAGCCGAGTCGTGTGAGGAACATCTGCATCTGCTCGGGCGATGTGTTCTGCGCCTCGTCGAGGATGATGAAGCTGTCGTTGAGCGTGCGGCCGCGCATGAATGCGAGCGGCGCCACCTCGATCGTGCCGCGCTCCATGTACGCGTTCAGCTTCTCGGGATCCATGGTGTCGTACAGCGCGTCGAAGAGCGGGCGCATGTACGGATCGACCTTCGCGAGCACGTCGCCGGGCAGGAAGCCGAGCCGCTCGCCGGCCTCGACCGCGGGCCGTGTGAGGATGAGCCGACCGACCTGGCGCTCCGAGAGCGCCGCGACCGCAAGCGCGATCGCGAGATACGTCTTGCCGGTACCTGCCGGCCCGATCCCGAACGTGACGGTGCACTTGCGGATCGCGTCGACGTAGTGCTTTTGCGTGATCGTCTTCGGCGTGATCCGCTTGCCGCGGTGCGACCAGACGACGTCGTCGAAGATCTCGCGCACGTCCTCCGCCTGGTCGATCGCCTTGACGATCGTGTCGATGGTGCCGGCGCCGATCTCCTGGCCGCCTTCGACGAGCTCGACGAGCTCCTCGACGACCGCCCGCGCCTCGGCGACGTTCTCCTCGTCGCCCTCGAGCGTCAGGCGGTTGCCGCGCAGGTTGACCTTGCAGTTCAGCCGGTCGCGGAGTGCGGTGAGCACGCCGTCGCCGATACCCGAGAGCTCGGCGGCGGCCTCGTTCGAGATGTCGAGGACTGCTTGCACGGCCCTCAGTCTAGGAGCGGCTCAAGCCTCTCGCACCAGGGCGCCCAGCAGCGCACCGAACAGCACGTGGCCTGCGGTGGCGCTTGCAAAGACGCGGGGACTTCGTGCAAGCGGCGGCCACGTGCCATCGCGGCGCTTGGGGTGGATCCGGTCGAAGACCACCACGCCGGGCCACAGCACCGCGTTCTCGGCGACCGCGGCGATCACCCCCGCCCGCACGCCCCGGCCGCCGAAGCGCTCGAAGAGGTGTCCGAAGAGCGCGCCGCCGGCCGCGTGCGTGACCAGGTTCGCCGCCGGCTCGAGCGGGCCGCGCGTCACGAACGGGCCGATCAACTCCGCGTCGACATACGGCGTTCGGAAGACCCGCTTCAGCACCGGGTCGCACGCCTGCCACACCGCGGCCGAGGCCGCGCCGGCGAGCGCACCCCGAAGCGGCACTACGCGAGCTTCTCGCGGACGATCTGGCTGACGGACGAGCCGTCGGCGCGGCCGGCGATCTGCGGCATCACGTCCGCCATCACCCGGCCGAGGTCGGCCATGCTCGTCGCGCCCACCTCGGCGATCGCGTCGTCGACGATCTCCTCGATCTCGTCCTCGGTGAGCGGCTCCGGCATGAACTCCTCGAGGGTCGCGAGCTCGAACTCCTCGGCGGTCGCCTGCTCCTCCCGCCCGCCGGTGCGGAACGCCTCGGCGGCTTCGACCCGCTTCTTCCGCTCGCGCTGCAGCACCTGCAACTCCTCGTCGTCGGAGAGTGGCCGCTGGAGCTCCTTCTCGGTGCCCTTGAGCGCGTTGACGATCAGGCGAAGCGCATCGCGCCGCTCGGCGTCGTGTGCCTTCATCGCCTCCTTGATCTCGTCCTCGATCGTCGTTATCAAGCTCACGCCATTCTCCCTGTCAGCCCACCGCTCAGCACGTGCCAGTGCAGGTGGAAGATCGTCTGCCCGGCTCCTGCGCCGGCGTTGACGACGACACGGTAGTCCGTCAGCCCGTTCTCTGCAGCAACTTCGGCGATGAACTCGAGCATGCGCTTCGCCTCGTCGGCCGGAAACTGGCCGATCTCATGGTACGAGGCAATGTGCCGTTCAGGAATCACGAGGAGATGCGTGTCGGCCTGGGGATTGATGTCGCGGATGGCGACGAAGCCTTCGGTGGCCGCCAGATGGTCGCCCTCGAGGTAGAGCGTGCAGAAGAGGCAGTCGGCGTTCATGCGGCGAGGACACCTTCAGCGGAGACGGCGGCGCCGCGCACCGGCACGAGCGTTCCGACGAGGGCAGTGCCGCCGACGAGCCAGGGCGAGTAGTCGTCGCCGTAGCCGCGCCCGGGCCGGTCGACGAGCACGAGGTCGTCGCGGCCGATCTTGGTGCGCCAGCGCGCGAGACAGGCGTCGTGCGAGACTGCGCGCAGGCGTGCCCCGCGCTCCTTCTTCTCCTGTGGCGACACGGGGTCGTCGAGCGCCGTGACGGTGCCCGGGCGCGGCGAGTACGGGAACACGTGCACCTTCGTCAGTCCGGCCGCACGCACGGTGTCGAGCGTCGCCCCGAACGCGCGCTCGTCCTCTGCGGGGAAGCCGACGATCACGTCGCTCGTGAGATTGAACTCCTCCTGGAGCGGCGCAAGGCGGCGCAGGTACGTCGCGATCGTGTAGCGGCGCCCCATCGCGCGCAGCACACCGTCGTCGCCGGACTGAAGCGGCACGTGCAAGTGGCGGCTCACCGTCGGAGTGTCACGGAGGGCGGCGATCAGCGCCTCGTTCACGTGATTGATCTCGATCGAAGAGAGGCGCAGCCGCTCGAGCCCCGGGGTGGCTCCCGCCTCGCGCACGAGGCGCGGCAGGTCGTACCCTGCGGCGCGGTCGCGGTAGCAGCCGAGGTTGATGCCGGTGAGCACGACCTCGCGGTGGCCCTGCCCGACGCGGCGGACGATCTCGCCGAGCACCGCGTCGGCCGTGCGGCTGCGCGAGGCGCCGCGGACGAGCGGGATCACGCAGAAGTTGCAGGAGAAGCTGCAGCCGTCCTGCACCTTGACGAATGCACGCACGCGGTCGAGCCGCGAGTCGGCTTGCACGCAGCCGATCGCGCCGACGTCACCGGCGACGAACGCCGGCGTCTCTTCACTTCGCTTCGCCACCACGACGACGTTCTCCGGCAGTCCGGCGAATGCGTCGGCCGCAAGGTTCGCGCCGCAGCCGGTGACGTAGACACGACGGTGCGTGCGCGCGGCGCGCGCCGCTTCCTTCCGGGACTTGGTGACCGCCTCGTGGGTGACGCAGCACGTGTTGACGATGGCGACGTCGGCGGCGTCGCGGCGCTCGGTGTGGCCGTCGGCGAGCAGCCGCTCGCGCACCTCGTGCGCGTCGACGTGAGAGACCTTGCAGCCGAGAAACCGCACCGAGAACGTCGCCACGGCCGGAAACTGTAGAGGGCTACGTCCGTTCGCGCTCGAACAGGTCGGCCGCCCAACCCTCGCGGTCGCGCCGGTCGACCCGCCGCCAGCCCGGAGCCCGCAACTCGTCACGCTCGAGATAGCCCGACGTGACAGCGAGCCGGGCGTCGAGCCGCGGCAGCAGGGCCTCGACGACGTCGAGTGCGACGTTCGCGACGACGACGTCCGCGGCCGGCAGCTCGTCGGTGAGCGCGTCGGCGCGGTACGCGCCGATCTCGACGCCGTTGGCGCGGGCATTCGCCAGCGCGATGTCGACTGCGTCCTGCTCGTTGTCGACGGCCACGATCGGCTCGAAGCCGAGCTTCGCGGCCGCGATCGAGAGCACGCCCGAGCCGCAGCCGACGTCGAGCAGGCTCGACGGCTCCAGCTCTTGCAGGAGATCGAGGCTGAGACGCGTAGTCGCGTGCGCACCGGTGCCGAACGCGCGGCCGGGATCGATCACGATCGCGATCACCCCGTCGGTCGCCTCCTCCCACGGCGGTCCCACCCAGAAGCGTCCGACCTCGACGCCGTGGTGGAACTCACGCCACGCCTCCTCCCAGCCCTCGGCGAACGACGAGGCGGCGACCTCGAAGCGCTCGCCGAGCACGCGCTCGCCCACGTCGTCGGTGTACACCGCAAAGCCACCGACGACCTCTTCCACCCCGGCGGGGAACAGATCGAGCAGCTGCGCGAGCTCGAGCTCGCCACCGGGAACGAAGACGCGCCTCAGCGGAACGCGCTCTTCAGCTTTTCGAAGAAGCCCTCATCGGCCGTATAGGTGCGCTCGTTCGCGTGCGAGTCGAACTCCTCGAGCAGACGGCGCTGCTCCGCATTCAGGTGACGCGGCAGCACGACGTTCACGAGTACGCGGTGGTCGCCGCGTCCGAAGCCCTGGAGCACGGGCATGCCACGTCCGCGCAGCGTCACGACTGCTCCCGGCTGCGTGCCCGCGTCGAACTCGAGCTCCTCCTCGCCGTCGAGTGTCGCGACCGTGATCGTGCCGCCGAGCGCTGCCTGCGTCATGGTCAGGTCGACGGTCGAGAAGACGTCGTTGCCCTCGCGCACGAAGCGCGGATCGTGCCGCACGCGTACTTGCACGTACACGTCGCCCGCGCGCGTGCCCGCTACGCCGGCATGGCCTTCGCCCGTGATGCGGATGCGCTGGCCGTCGTGGATCCCGGCGGGGATGTCGACCTCGAGCCGGCGCTCGTCGAGCAGGCGCCCGGCGCCGTTGCACACGGTGCACGGCACCTCGATCTTCCTGCCGGAGCCAGCGCACGTCCCGCACGTCTGCGTGCGGACGAACTCGCCGAAGACGCTGCGCGACACCTGCTGGAGCCGGCCTGCGCCGCCGCACGTCGGGCACACGCTCACGTCGGTGCCCGGCTCGGAGCCGTCGCCGCCGCAACGCGCGCAGACGACCGCGGCCTGGAACGGCACGTCGCGCTTCGTGCCCTTCGAAGCCTCGACGAGGTCGATCTCGACCGTCGCCGCGAGGTCGGCGCCGCGCGCCGCGCCGCGGCCGGTCAGCAGCTCGTCGCCGAAGAAGGCGGAGAAGAGGTCGGAGAGGCTGCCGAAGTCGAAATGCCCGGGCTGGAAACCGCCGCTCCGCAGTCCCGCGTGGCCGTAGCGGTCGTAGAGCTCACGCGTCTCGGACTTCGAGAGCACCTCGTACGCCTCGACGACCTCCCGGAAGCGCGCATCCGCGTCGGGCGCGTCCGAGACGTCGGGATGCAGCTCGCGCGCAAGCCCACGGAACGCTTTCTTGATCTCGCCCTCCGTCGCGGTGCGCGCGACACCGAGGAGCTCGTAGTAGTCGCGCTCGGTCGTCGCCATGGAGCCAGGCTAGATGATCAACGCTCGTCGTAGACCGACTCGACGAACCGCGAGAGCTCGGACGCGGCGGACCGCACCGCGCCGACGGCCTTCTCGTAGTCCATGCGCACCGGCCCGACGAGGCTCACGGCGCCAAGCGCGCGGTGCACGAGGCCGTAGCAGGCGCCGACGAGCGCAACCTCGCGCAGCGCCGGATGGTCGAGCTCGCGTCCGACCCGCACGTACGGCCGGCGCCGGTCGACGGGCGACTCGCCCAGCACCTCGAGCAGCCCAGCACGCTTCTCGACGAGGTCGAACAGGTTGCGGTACGCCTCGAGCTCCTCGGCCCGCACCTCGCCGAGCAGGTCCGCAGCACCGCCGACGTACAGGCGCTGCTCCGCGGAGACGAGCTCCGTGAACGCCGGCCGGACCGCAGCGAGGAAGGCGCGCTCGCGCGGGCCGTGCCCTGCGTCGTCGAAGCGGCGCCGCAGCAGCGACGTCCCGAGCTGGAGCCCGGAGACCGTCTCGTTGAGGTACTCGCCCGCCCACTGCGCGAGGCCGGGATCGACCGGATCGTCGAAATGGAAGAGTCGCTTCGTGACGCCGCCCGCCGAGGTGATCACGACGACCATCACGACCTCGGCCTGGAGGAGCAGCACTTCGACGTGCACGACGGTGGTCGCCTCGAGCGGCGGCGCCGAGACGAGCGTGAGCAGCCGCGTCACATGCGAGAGCATGTCGGTGGTCGCCTGGAGCGCCGACTCGACCTCGGTGCGCGTCGTGTGCAGGTCGAGCGGGAACTCGGCGGGCTGCGGGTCGAGGCGGTGCAGCAGCTCGTCGGCGTAGTAGCGGTAGCCGTTCTCCGTCGGGACCCGTCCCGCCGACGTGTGCGGATGCGTCAGCAGGCCGAGCGACTCGAGCTCCGCGAGCTCCGCGCGCACGGTCGAGGCTGCAGCCGTGAGCCCGGCCGTCTCGACGAGCGTCTTCGAGCCCACCGGCTGGCCGGTGGCGACGTACTCCTCGACGACGCGGCGCAGGATCTCCTGCTGCCGCGGCGTGAGCAACGCTCGACCTGCCGATTGGGCGTCCATTTGCAGGAATTTTAGCGCCACGTGCGGCGGGCGACGAACTTTGCTCAGGCGAGCAGCTCGGCGGTGACGCCGCCGCCGAGGAACCGACCGCGTTTCGTGAGCGTCAGCGTCTCCGCCGTCTCCTCTGCCAGCCCGAGCTGCTCGACCCGTGCGAGGCCCACGGGGTCGAGCGCCTGCCGGACGCCGGCGAGCGGCAACGGCTCGTCCAGGCGCAGGCCGAGCATCACGCGCTCACGCGCCTGCACGCCCGCGTCGAGCGGCTCGAGCTCGCGTTCCGGCGCGCAACCGGCTGCGAGCGCCTCCAGGTAGCGCCCGAGCTTTGGCGTGTTGCGCCGGCGATTGCTCGACAGTGTCGATACCGCGCCGATGCCGATGCCGAGGTAGTCCCGGCCGAGCCAGTAGCCCATGTTGTGCCGCGAGCGGAGGTCCCGATCGGGATCGGGGCGACAGAAGTTGGCGGTCTCGTACCAGCGGTAGCCGGCGCCGGTCAGCGTATCGACGACGCGCTCGAAGTAGTCCTCCATCGCGTCCGCCTGCCGGCCCAGCTCTGCTCCCCAGGCATGGGTGAAGCGCGTCCCCGGCTTCGCCTCGAGCTCGTAGCAGGAGAGGTGCTCCGGCTCGAGCGCGAGGGCGTCGTCGAGGTCCGCCGCGAGATCGGAGGTGCTCTGACCCGGAATCCCGTAGATGAGATCGAGCGAGATGTTGTCGAATCCGGCATCACGCAGATGATGCACGGCGCGCCGGACGTCGTCAGGACCGGCAACACGCTCGAGCACCCGGAGCAGCTCGGGGCGGAACGTCTGGGCGCCCAGCGAGACGCGGGTGACGCCCGCTGCGCGCAGGGCGCGGGCGAGCTCCGGGGTCACCGTCTCGGGGTTCGCCTCGGTCGTCACCTCCGCTGCCGCGGGCAACGCCTCGAGCAGGCGCACGAGCTCGGGCAGCTCGGTGAACGTCGGCGTGCCGCCGCCGAGGAAGATCGTGTCGAGCTCGGGTGCGAGCGCCGCGCCCTCGAGCGCGAGCTCCCGCAGCAGCGCGTCGACGTACGCGCGATGTTGACCGCCGTGTCCGACGACCGTGACGAAGTCGCAGTAGCCGCACCGGTGCGCGCAAAACGGAAGGTGAACGTAGAGATGACGCGTGGTGCCGCTCACACGGTGACCCGTTTCGGACGCGCCACGAGCTCGCCGCCGCAGTTCGGGCAGACATGCTCCATCGCCTCGCTGCACGCGACGCAGAACGTGCACTCGTACGAGCAGATGCGCGCCTCGCCGTCAGGCGCGAGTGCGCCGCCGCAGCGTTCGCACACGATGCGCAGCTCGCGCCCCATCAGCTCGTCTTCTGCCCCTGGCCGATGCTGAGCACAGCGAGGAACGCCTCCTGCGGCACCTCAACCCCACCGACCTGCTTCATCCGCTTCTTGCCCTTCTTCTGCTTCTCGAGCAGCTTGCGCTTGCGCGAGATGTCGCCGCCGTAGCACTTCGCGAGCACGTCCTTCCGCCGCGCCTTGACCGTCTCGCGCGCGATCACGCGCGAGCCGATCGCCGCCTGGATCGGCACGTCGAACATCTGCCGCGGAATCTCCTCGCGCAGCTTCTCGACGAGCAGCTTGCCTCGCTCGTAGGCGAAGTCGCGGTGGATGATCAGCGACAGCGCGTCGACCATCTCGCCGCCGACGAGCACGTCGACGCGAACGAGCTTGCCCGGCTTGAAGCCGGCGAGGTCGTAGTCGAAGGACGCGTACCCGCGCGTGCGCGACTTCAGCTGGTCGTAGTAGTCGAGCACGATCTCGCCGAGCGGTAGGTCATACGTCAGGTGCACGCGCTCGGGCGAGAGATATTCCATGTGGTCGAACGTGCCGCGACGCTCGTTGTTCAGCTCCATCACGGCGCCGACGTACTCCTTCGGAACGATGATCGACGCCTTCACGTACGGCTCTTCGACCTCTTCGAACTCGCGTGGGAAGTCGGCCGGGTTGTGCAGCTCGGCCCAGTCCGTGTCGTTCCGCTCGCGGACGCGGTACGCGACGGTCGGCGCGGTGACGAGCAGGTCGAGGTCGAACTCACGCTCGAGGCGCTCGCGCACGATCTCCATGTGCAGGAGTCCGAGGAAGCCGCAGCGGAAGCCGAAGCCGAGGGCCTTCGACACTTCGGGCTCGTAGAGCAGCGCGCCGTCGTTGAGCTTCAGCCGCTCGAGCGCGTCGCGCAGCTCGGGATAGGCGTCCGAGTCCGTCGGGTAGAGGCCGGCGAACACCATCGGCTTCACGTCCTTGTAGCCCGGCAGCGGCTCGGATGCGCGGCGCGCGACCGACGTGATCGTGTCGCCGACGCGCAGGCGCGAGACGTCCTTCAGTCCTGTGACGACGTAGCCGACTTCGCCGGCCGACAGCGACTCGACGGGCGTCATCGTCGGCGAGAAGAAGCCGAGCTCCTCTGCGTCGAAGCGCGTGCCGGTCGCCATCGTCTGCAGCTCCTCACGGCGCGAGAACGAGCCGTCGATGACGCGCACGAATGCGAGCACGCCGCGGTACTGGTCATACGCCGAGTCGAAGACGAGCGCGCGCGGCGGCGCGTCCGGATCGCCGGCCGGGGCCGGCACGCGCTCGATGATCGCGTCGAGCACGTCGCTCACGTTGAGCCCGGTCTTCGCCGAGATGCGCACGACCTTCGCCGGATCGTCGCCGAGCAGGTCGGCGACTTCCTGGGACGCCCCATCCGGATCGGCCGACGGCAGGTCGATCTTGTTCACGACGGGAACGATCTCGAGGCCGTTCTCGATCGCGAGGTAGGCGTTCGCCAGTGTCTGCGCCTCGATTCCCTGGGCGGCGTCGACGACGAGCAACGCGCCCTCGCACGCCTGCAGCGAGCGCGAGACCTCGTACGTGAAGTCGACGTGGCCCGGGGTGTCGATCAGGTTCAGCTCGTGGCCCTTCCACGCGACGCGTACCGCCTGCGCCTTGATCGTGATCCCGCGCTCGCGCTCGAGGTCCATCGAGTCGAGCAGCTGGGCGCGCATGTCGCGCTCGGCGACCGTGTCGGTCACCTCGAGGATGCGATCGGCGAGCGTCGACTTGCCGTGGTCGATGTGCGCGATGATCGAGAAGTTGCGGATCTTGCTCTGGTCCATGGCTCACGCGATGGTACTCGTCAAGCCGTTTTCCTTCGCTTCGGGGGACCAGCCGGCCGAATCCACTCGCGCCCGTTGCATCGGCGGATCCGACAGCTGATACTCACGCCTATTCGGCGATGCGAAGGGGGTCGGGACGTGCGTTGGTGGGTTCGCAACCTTGCGATCGGAGCAGCGGTCGGCCTTGTCGTCGGTCTTGTCGTCGGCGGCACCCTGGGTCGGGTCTTCATGCGCATCATCTTTCTCGCCAGGGAGAACGCACTGGGGTTCGAGACCGCGATGGGCGCCACTGTCGGTGCGTTCACAGGCCCCGGGACGGCGGCGATCTACGTGTTCGGGGCGATTGCCGGCGTCGCTCTGGGTGTGGCCTACGCGGTGGCACGGACGTTGCTACCGCCCGGGACACGAGTGCGGACGATCTTCTTCACACTCGGGACGACCGCGTTCATGCTCGGACAGATCGTTCGCGGCAACCGTGAGGACTTCTCCTTCTTGCCGGTGACACTCAGCCTCATGCTCATCGTCGGTTCGGTCGCACTCACGGCAGCGCCCGTACCGCTCCTCGTCGAGCGCCTCGCGCCCGACCGGGAACGCAGCCCCGGCCGGCTCGCACACGTCACGGTGCTGATCGGCATGACCGGATTCGCCGCATTCGCGGTGACGGGGATCGCGATCGCGTACGCCGTCTAGGAAGCACGCTCCAGCCGCATCAGCTTGTGGGGCCGACCCACTTGACCGAAGCGGCGAGCGCGAGCCCGAGCGACGCGGCTTGCGCCGGAAAGGAACGGCCGAGCGCCGAGTCGAGCGGATGCCAGACGAACCACGCGACTGCGGCGACCGCCGCCGACGCGAGCACCACCTTCATGGTCGTCATCGCGATCCTTCGCGGGCCGGGCGGCCCGAACAGGCAATCGTCCTCTTGCATTTGATCGGCGCGGGCGAAAGTATTCGAGCCTCGGGGTGACAATCGTGCGGGAAGGGAGTTTGACCATGGCCTGGAAGCTCGAGGGAAGCTATTTCGAGACGTGTTCGTGCGAGGTCGTGTGCCCGTGTACGGCATCGCTCTCGCTCGGAGCCGATTACGACCGCTGCAAGGCCACGCTCGTCTTCAACATCGCTCGCGGCGACGTGGAGGGTACGGACGTCAGCGGGCTGAAGGTTGCCGCGATCGCGGATACGCCCAGGGTGATGAGCGAGGGCAATTGGCGGCTGGGGGTCTTCATCGACTCTGCAGCTTCGGACGAGCAGGCCGAGAAGCTGGCGGCGGTGTTCGGCGGTCAGTTGGGCGGCCCGATGGAGGCGCTGGGGCCGCTCGTGTCGGAGAACCTCGGTGTAGAGCGCGCGGCGATCGAGGTGCACGAGGACGGACTTCGGCACAGCGTCAAGATCGGCGATGTGATCGATTTCGAAGTCGAGGACGTCGTCCCGTTCGGCGTGGAATCAGGAGAGCCGGCCCGGCTGACTGGCATCTTCCATCCGGCGGGGTCGGAGCTGACGATCTCGAAGGCAACTCGTTCCCGTATCAACGCGTTCGGTATCGAATACGAGGGCAAGTCAGGCTTCTCTTCGTCGAAGTTCGCCTGGGCCGCCTGAGTCGGCCGTGATCGGTGCGGTCGAGGATCTGCGCGGGCTCGCGCCCGCGTTCGTCGCAGCGCGCGCCCGACTCGGGCTGGTTGTTCTGCTGCTCCTTCTTTCCGCCGTCGCGTGGTGGTCGACCGTCGCTCGGATGCGTGGGATGGATCGAGGGCCGGGCACCGATCTGGGGACGCTCGGCTGGTACCTCGGCGTCTGGGTCGTGATGATGGCCGCGATGATGCTTCCGTCCGTCGCGCCGACGGTTGCCCTCTACTCGCGCATGATGAAGCACCGCAGTCTGTTTGCACCGCTGGTGTTCATGTGTGGGTACCTGTTGACGTGGGCGGGCGCCGGCTTGGTTGCGTTCGGCATCTCCGCCGCTGGACGCCGGCTCCTCGGCGGCGAGCTCTCCTGGAACGGTGCCGGCCGATGGGTTGCCGGAGGCACACTCCTCTTGGCCGCCGTCTATGAACTGACACCGCTCAAAGACGGGTGCCTGGGCAAGTGCCGGAGCCCACTCGGCTTCTTGCTCGGGCGCTGGCGCGACGGCGTCTCGGGTGCTCTGCACATGGGCGTCCGCCACGGCGGCTGGTGCGTTGGCTGCTGCTGGGCGTTGATGGCGTCTCTGTTTGCGCTCGGCGTCATGAGCATCGGGTGGACGGCGTTCATCGCGGCATTGATCGCTGCCGAGAAAACCCTGCCGTGGAAACGTCCGATCACATTCGCGATCGCGGCGACGCTGGCGGGACTCGCGATTGCACTCATCGTCGCGCCACATGCGATCCCGGGCCTCACCGTGCCGGGTGGCGGTGGCATGACCGGCATGAAGCGCTGACCCCGGTCCAAGACCGGGATCAGCCGTCGCGGTCGAGCCGCAGGAGCCTGTGCGGTCGCCCTTCCTCCTCGTAGTCGAGGGCGAAGCGAAAGCCGGCTTTCTCGAACGCGCGCAGCGACCGCGTGTTCTCGGGCTCGATGCCCGCGACGACGGCGTTCGTTTCGGCTTTCGCAAAGACGACGTCCGAGACGAATGCGCGCAGCACCTCCGGACCGAGCCCGCGCCCGACGGCGTCCTCCTCGCCGATCAGCAGGTCGACGCCTGCGACTGCCGGGCCGAGCTGGAGGATCTTCTCGTCCTCGGGGAAGTCGGCGACGAGATACCACTGGATCATCCCGATCGGCCGCTCGTCGACGACGATCAGATAGTGGTAGCTCGGTTCGCGCCCCTCGAGCGCGGGCAGATGTTCCGCCTCGACCTGCTCGACCGTTTCCAGGTCACGCCACCAGGGGGCGACATGCGGCGCCTGCAGCCACATATGCAGCTGCGCGAGATCGTCACGCGTGAGCGGTTCGAAGCGGATGCTCACGCGCGTCGGAGACGCGAGCGCAACGACAGCAGCACCTCCAGCTCGCGCACCTGGAGCAGCCGGCAGCCAAGGAGATAGACGCCGCCCGACGCCGCGAGCGCCAGCCCGAGCGACACGACCTGTGCCGGGAACGAGCGGCCGAGCGCGGAGTCGAGCGGATGCCAGACGAACCACGCGACCGCGGCGACCGCCGCTGACGCAAGCAGCACCTTCATCGTCGTCATCGCAATGCGTCCGCCTTCGAAGCGGCCGAGCCTGCGACGCAGGAGCACGAGCAACGCAGCAGCGCCGGCGATGTTGCAGATCGCGGTCGAGAGCGCGATCCCCCACGCGCCGACGCGGTAGAACGCGAGATCCAGCAACACGTTCAGGAAGAGGTTCCCGAGCGCGATGATCGTCGGCACCCAGTTCGACTGGAGACTGAAGAACGCGCGGTTGAGCATCAGCATCGCGCCGTTGAAGACGAGCCCCGCGCTGAACGCCGCGAGCACCGCTGCGACGACCGGCGACTGCACCGGCTTCCACGCGCCGCGCTGGAAGAGGATGCGGATGATCGGCTCTGCGAGCACGGCGCTCACGACGGCTGCGGGAATGAGCAGGAACGCGATCTGCCGCAAGCCGTTGCTGACCGTCTGCCGAAAGCCGTCCATGTCGCCGCGCGCCGCGAAGCGCGACAGCGACGGGAAGAGCACCGTCGCGATCGCGACCGAGAACATCCCCTGCGGCAACATGTAGACGAGGAACGCCTTCTGGATCGCCGTCGGCGCGAGGTTCGCGTCGATCAGCCGCGATGCGAAGAACACGTCGATCACCGCGTTGACGTTGATCAGACCGAGGCCGAGCGTCACCGGCACCATCAGCACGAAGACGCGCTTCACGGCAGGGTCGTGGATGTCGAGCACCATGCGCAGACTCCCGTCGCGGCCGCGCAGCCACGGCATCGGCAGAAACACCTGGATGAACGTCGCGACGAGAATCGACGCGGCGTAGACGTAGAGCTTCGTGTTCATCGTGTGCGCCTGCGGCACGCCGATCGCGAGGCCGACGATGATCGCGATGTTCCAGAACACCGGCGAGAGCGCCGGCACGGTGAAGTGGTCGTAGCTGTTGAGGATCCCGACGACGATGCCGGAGACGCCGAGCAGCGCGACGATCGGGAACAGCACGCGCGAGAGCCCCACGGCGAGCGCGCGGTCGTGACCGGGATTCCCGAAGACGCCGATCACCCACGGCGCGACGAGCACGAACACCGCGGTCAACGCCGTGAGCCCGAGGAGCATCAGCCAGAAGAGCGTGGAAGCGACGCGCCACGCCCGCTTCTTGTCCGTCTCGAGCAGATCGGTGAAGACGGGCACGAACGCCGAGGAGAGCGCGGCGTCCGCGACAAGCGCGCGGAACAGATTCGGCAGCTGGAAGGCGACCGTAAAGGCGTTGATCTTGCCACCGACGCCGAAGTAGTACGACGCGACCATCTCGCGCACGAGCCCGAGCACGCGCGAGAGACCGGTCGCCGCCGCGAAGATCGCGGTCGAGACGGCGAGCCGGCGCCGAGGCCGCTCTCCACTGCCGGGCGCGCTCCCAGCGCCGAGCGCGTCGGCCCGCAGCACCACCGTCTCCTGGGTCGGCATCTCCGGGCCTGCGAAGCTCAGCGCCGACTCGTCGAAGTAGGTCGCCCGGCCGCTCTCACGCCGCCGCCGGTCGCGCTCGAGCCGTCGCAGATCTCGCTCGCGGTCGGCGTCGCTCACAGCCCGGAGCATAGGGAGCGCGCAGGTCGATCCTCACGGCTGCTACCCTCTGCGAGCCCGCAGCAGCGGGCATTTCGACGCCTTACGCCGAATACCGCATGCCGAATATCAGACAACAGGAGAAGCGCGTTCGCCAGGCCAGCCGCCAGCGGATCGAGAACCTGCGCTGGCGCTCGACCGCGAAGACGCTCATGCGCCGCCTCCGCGACGCCGCCGAGAAGGGCGATGCCGCGAGCCTGAGCACGACGCACCGCGAGCTCGTCAGCTGGCTCGACAAGGCTGCGGCGCGCGGCTCTCTCCACAAGAACACCGCCGCCCGCCGCAAGGCGCAGGCCGCCCGCATCGTTGCGGGCGATCCCGCCGCGAAGTAACGCGCCGCTACGCCGCGCGGTCGCGCGGGCGGGTCACGTCGATGAGCGCCCGCTCGAGCTCGAGGTCGGCCGGCATCCGCGAACCGCCTTTCGCCGCGGCGTCGAGCTCGGCGAGCCGCACGATCGCGTGGCCGAGCTCCTCCTGCGAGAAGTTCGCTGCCTGTGCGAACGCCTTCTCTGCCGCGAACGGATGCATCTTCAACTGGCCGGCCGCGTCGCGGGCGCGGATGCCCTGGTCCGCGAGCCGCTGGCAGCGGCGCACGCGGCCGACGTGGTTGACCATCGAGGAGATCATGCGCATCAGCTCCGCGGAGCGCGGTCGGGCCGAGCGTTCCATGATCGCCTCCGCCGAGGCGAGCACGGCGCCGACGTCGCGTCTCCCCCACGCGTCGGTGAGGGAGAAGATCGCGGTCTCGGCACGGCCCGCGGCCATCTGCTCGACGTCGCGGAGCGTGATGCGTTCGCCGCCGGCCCAGGTCGAGAGCTTGTCCACCTCGGTCGCGAGCTCGTCGAGGTCGTCGCCGACGATCTCCACCAGCGCGCGGCACGCGTCGGCATCGGCCTTCGCGCCGTAACGGCCGAACTGCTCTGCGACCCACTCGGGCAGCTTGCGCTTCGGAACGTCGTACGACAGCACCTGGCCCGCCTTCGCCACCGCCTTCGCGAGCGCGGAGTCCGTCTTGATCTCCTCGGCCAGCAGCGCGAGCACCGTGGAGGGGGCTGGGGCTGCGAGATAGGCGGCGATCTCCTTCACGTCCGCCGCCTTCCAGCGCTCCGCCTCTTCGACGATCACGAGCCGCTCGCCGCCGAAGAGGCCCATCGCGTTGCACGACGCGATCACGTCTTCCGCCGATGCGTCGCGCGCGTTCAGATGCTCGGTCGCGTCATCGCCGA
The DNA here is from genome assembly GCA_031394165.1 of Actinomycetes bacterium. Classification (GTDB taxonomy): domain Bacteria; phylum Actinomycetota; class Thermoleophilia; order Gaiellales; family Gaiellaceae; genus Palsa-739. The sequence continues at coordinate 9,288 of JANMWV010000399.1, read as the reverse complement.
TGCGCTCCCGCAGGCGATGCAGCGCGCGAGAGATCTTCGGATGATCGCTGCCCGTGAGGAGGTACGCGGGCTTCAGCTCCGTCGCCACGACGCCAAGCATAGGCACCGGCCAGGAGGACGCACGCCGCGAGCGCCGCGGCCACCTCGGGCGACCGGACCTGCGCGCCGGGCAGGCCGCCGAAGAACCTCGCGCAGCCCGCGAGATAGGCCGCGCACCAGCCGTCGACCTGCGCCAGGAGCGCGGCCGGCGGCAGCGCGACCGGAGCCACGAGCGCAGAGACGAGGGCGAGCCCGAGCATCGGAGCCACCGCCGGGGCCGCTGCGGCGTTCGCCGGCACGGTGAGCAACGGCACGGCGTGGAACTGGAACCAGCAGACCGGCGCCGTGCCGAGACCGCACGCGGCCGAGACGGAGATCGGCCCGCGGAGCCGCTTCGGCACCGGGTAGCCCTCGAGCGAGCGCCGGAACCGCGGCGCGAGCAGGAAGATCGAGAGCACGGCGGCGAACGAGAGCTGGAACCCCGGATCGAGCGCGTTCGCCGGATTCCAGGCGAGCAGGACGACGGCCGCGACGAGCAGCGCGTGCCAGCAGTCGCGCTCGCGTCCCGTCAGCCAGGCGAGCGAGCCGAGCGCCGCCGCCACGCCTGCGCGGATCACCGACGGCTGCAGCCCGACCGCGAGCACGTACGCACCGATCCCCGCGAGCGCGGCAAGCTCCGCCGCAGGCCGGGAGACGCCGGCCAGCCACGCGAGCCCGAGGATGCCCGCCGCAACGAGCGCGACGTTCGAGCCGCTCACCGCGAGCAGGTGGTAGAGGCCGGACGCGCGGAAGCGCTGCTTGAGCGTGTCCGAGAGCCCCTGGTCCTCGCCGAGAACGACGCCCTCGACCACGCCGCGACGCTCGCCTGCGAGCCCGGGCGCACCGTCGCGAGCGAGCCACGCGTGCAGCCGGTCGGCGACGCCGCCGAGGCCGCCCCGCCTGCCAATGCGGCGCCACGTGTCGACGCGCAGCACGACGTGCACGCCGTGCCGGTGCAGCCAGGCCCGCTCGTCGAAGCCGTTCGTGGGGCCGCGCGGCGCCCGGAGCACACCGAGCACCGACAGCCGGGCGCCCTGCGGCGGCGCGCGGCCCGCCGGCAGCTCGAGCAGCACCGGCTCGTGGAGCCGGCGCCCACCCCAGCGCATGACAAGCGCGCGCACGCGCACCGCGAAGCGGCCGGCGCGCGGCGGCTCCTGCACCTCGACGACCGCCCGTGCCGCCGTCCCCACGCGCGGCAACAGCGCACTGCGCTCGAGCGCGTGCAGTCGCTCGCTGCCCCAGCACCAGCCCACGACCGCCAGCACGCACGCCGCAGCAAGGCGCGGCGCGCGCAGCAGCACGGCGAGCGCGAGCACCACGACTGCCGGAAGCACGGCCGCTCGGACGACGTTGGCGGCCGCGAGACCGAGACAGAGCGCACCCGCGAGGAGATAGGCGCTGCGCACCGTCACGGGAGCACGAGGCCCTTCAGCTGCTCGATCCGCGCCGGCCCGATTCCGGGGACCGCATCGAGCTCGTCGACGGAGTGGAACGGCCCGTGCGCCTGGCGGAAGCTGACGATCTTCGCGGCCGTCGCCGGCCCGATCCCGGGGAGCGCGTCCAGCTGCTCCGGCGTGGCGGTGTTCAGATCGAGCGGCGCCGTCGCCGAGCCGCCCGCGACCGCAGCCTGCGCGGCGCCACGAGCCGGCACGACGATCTGCTCGCCGTCGGCGAGCGGCGCGGCGAGATTCACGAGTGCGAGATCAGCCTTGGCCGTCGCACCGCCCGCAGCGGCAACTGCATCGGCGATGCGCGTGCCCTGCGCGAGCCGGTGCAAGCCGGGTAGCCGTACCGCGCCGACGACGTCGACCACGAGCTGCCGCCGCGCCATCGGCGCACTTCGCACGGGACGCACGAGGGCGACCGCCGGCGTCTGCGCGTTGCCGTGGCCGAGGACGCGCACTCCGAGCACTACAGCCACGACGAGCGCCACGGCAGCAACGACGAGACGCCGGACTGAGACGCCGGGAAGCTCCATGCACGAAGCGTGGCGGCGCATTCCTCACGGGAATGTGCCGCCTTCTTGGGAAGTCGCCCGACCCGTGGAGCGCTAGCCGACGACGAAGTTCACGAGCTTGCCGGGCACGACGATCGTCTTGCGCACCTCCACGCCGTCGAGGTGCGACTGCACGCGCGACGACGAGCGCGCACGCTCGACGAGCTCGCTGTCTGCTGAATCGGCACGGACCTCAATGCGGTCGCGCACCTTCCCGTTCACCTGCACCACGAGCTCGAACGTATCGCGCACGAGCTGCGACGCGTCGGCGACCGGCCACGGCTGCGCCCACAGGCGCTCGTGGCCGAGCGCCTCCCACAGCTCTTCGGCGACGTGCGGCGCGTACGGCTGGATCACCGACACAGCGCTCTCCGCCGCGAATCGCGCGGCCGGATCGTCCGCGCCCGCCTTGGAGAGCTCGTTCACCAGCTCCATCACCGCGGAGATCGCCGTGTTGAACGACTGGCGGCGCCCCACGTCGTCGGTCACCTTCGCGATCGTCTCGTGCGCTTTCCGCGTCAGCGCGCTCGGCGCAGGATTTCCGTGCGGCGCGCGCTCGGCGACCTCGCCGACGAGGCGGTACAGGCGACGGACGAAGCGCACCATGCCGTCGACGCCGCCGTCGGTCCAGTCCATATCCTCGTTCGCCGGTCCGATGAAGAGGATGTAGAGGCGCACCGCGTCGGCGCCGTACTGCTCGATCAGATCCTCTGGGCCGATCACGTTGCCCTTCGACTTCGACATCTTCGTGCCGCGCAACTGCACCCAGCCGTTCGCGAACAGGTGCATGAACGGCTCGCGGAAGCCGATCAGCCCGAGGTCGTTCAGCGCCTTCATGAAGAAGCGCGCGTAGATCAGGTGCATCGTCGCGTGGTCGACGCCGCCGATGTACTGGTCGACCGGGTTCCACCAGTCGACGAGCTCGCGGTCCCACGGCGCGCTTTCGTTGGTCGGATCGCAGTAGCGCAGGAAGTACCACGACGAGTCGACGAAGGTGTCCATCGTCTCGACCTCGCGGCGGCCTTCCTTGCCGCACGTCGGGCACGGCGCCCGCACCCAGTCCTCGGCGCTCGCGAGCGGCGCGATGCCCCTCGGCTTGTAGTCCTCGATCTCCGGCAGCAGCACCGGCAGCTCGCTCTCGGGCACCGCAACCGGGCCGTGCTCCTCGCAGTAGACGATCGGGATCGGGCAGCCCCAGTAGCGCTGCCGCGAGAAGCCCCAGTCGCGCAGGCGGAAGCTGACGGCCGGCTTGCCGCCGCCCCGCTCGCCGAGCCAGTCGACGATCGCCCGCTTCGCCTCTTCCGCCGGCCGTCCGTCGAACTGCGCAGAGTTGACGAGCGCGCCGTCCTCGTCGATCACCGTCACGATCGGCAGCTCGAACTGCTCGGCGAACTGGCGGTCGCGCTCGTCGTGCGCGGGCACCGCCATGATCGCGCCGGTGCCGTAGTCCATCAGCACGTAGTCGGCGACCCAGATCGGGATCCGCGCCTCGTTCACCGGGTTCGTCGCGAAGAAGCCGGTGAAGACGCCCGTCTTCTCCTCGGCAGCTGCGCGCTCCTCGCCGCGCTTCACGGCGGCCTTGCGGACGTAGTCGCGCAGCTCGTCGACGTTCGGCGACCGCTCGATCAGCTGCTCGACGAGCGGATGCTCGGGCGCCAGCACGAAGAACGTCGCGCCGAACAACGTGTCCGGGCGCGTGGTGAAGACGGCGATCTCGGTGCCGAGCTCCTCGATCGGAAACTGGATCTCGGCGCCTTCCGAGCGGCCGATCCAGTTGCGCTGCATCGCCTTGATGCGGTCGGGCCACTCGACGTTCGCCAGGTCGTCGAGCAGCTCGTCCGCGTACGCGGTCGTCTTGAAGAACCACTGCTCGAGGTTCTTCGACACGACCTCCGCTCCGCAGTACTCGCAGTGGCCGTCGTGCACCTGCTCGTTCGCCAGCACGACCTGGTCGTTCGGGCACCACTTGACGGGCGACGCCTTGCGGTACGCGAGCCCCGCCTCGAACAGCTTCAGGAACAACCACTGGTCCCAGCGGTAGTACGCGGGGTCGTGCGCGGAGACGAGGCGGTCCCAGTCGTACCCCCAGCCCATCCGCTTCATCGTCGTCGTGATGCCGACGATGTTCCGCTCGGTGATCTCGCGCGGATGGCCGCCTTCCTTGATCGCAGCGTTCTCCGCCGGCAATCCGAACGAGTCGAAGCCCATCGTGTGCATGACGTTCAGGCCGTTGCGGCGGCGGAAGCGCGCGACGACATCGCCGATCGTGTAGACGAGGACGTGCCCCATGTGCAGCGTGCCCGAGGGGTACGGCCACATCTCGAGCACGTAGCTCTTTCGGCTCCGATCGTCGCCCGGCTGTTTACCCCGGATTTGGGGATCGGGGACGCGGAAGGCCTTCGCGTCCTCCCAGACGCGCTGCCACCTCGCTTCGATCGCTTTCGGGTCGTACCGGTCCACTACGCCTCCAGAGACGAAAAAACCTCTCGTGAGAGAGGCCGTGGGGAGCCGACGCGGCGTGGCCGCGCTTGCCTCCCTGGTCTACGCAAGCAGCTCCTGCATTGGTGAGGAATGCTAGCAATCACGAGGTGCTGGAGCTATTCCCCCTTTCCGCCCGGGTCGCCGACGGTGAGCTCACGCTCGGCGGCGTCGGCGCGGAGCAGCTCGCGGCCGACTACGGCACCCCGCTCGTCGTCTATTGCGAGGAGACGGTGCGGGCCCAGGCGCGCGCGTACAAGGCGGCCGCACCAGACGCGCTCGTCGTCTACGGGACGAAGGCATTCGCGAGCGTCGCGCTGCTGAGAATCCTCGCCGAGGAGGGCGTCGGCGCCGACGTGTCGACGCTGGGCGAGCTCGCCGTCGCCACCGCCGCCGGGATCGCGGGCGAGCGGATCCTCTTCCACGGCAACAACAAGTCCGACGACGAGCTGCGCGGCGCCGCGGCGGCGGGCGCGACGGTGGTGCTCGACGCGCCCGACGAGCCGGCGCGCGCGGCGGCGGCCGGCGTGCAGCGCGCGCTTGTCCGCCTGACGCCCGGCGTCGAGGCGGTCACGCACCAGTCGATCCAGACGGCGCACGACGAGTCGAAGTTCGGGCTCGCCGCCGGACCGGCGCTCGACGTGGTGTCGGAGGCGCGGCGGCTCGGCATCGACGTCGCCGGCGTCCACTACCACCTCGGCTCGCAGCTCGCGCGCATCGACGAGAGCCTCGTCGCCGTCGAGCGGCTCGCCGCGTTCTGCGAGCGGGCGCGCACCGAGCTCGACTGGACGCCGACAGTGCTCGACATCGGCGGCGGCCTCGGCATCCGCTACACGCGCGACGAACGCGTCCCCGAGATCGAGGAGTTCGTCGGCCCGCTCGTCGCGCGACTGCGCGAGCGCTGGACCGAGCCGGTGCAGATCGTGCTCGAGCCGGGCCGCTCGCTCGTCGGCCGCGCGGGCGTCACGCTCTACCGCATCGGCGTCCTGAAGGAGAGCGGCGGCGTGCACTACGCCGCGATCGACGGCGGTATGTCCGACAACCCGCGGCCGCAGCTCTACGGCGCACGCTACGAGGCGCTGCTCGCGAACCGCGCAGACGAGCTCGCCGACGGCGTCTTCCGCATCGCCGGAAAGCACTGCGAGTCCGGCGACGTGCTGATCGACGCCGCGGAGCTGCCGCACCCGCGCCGCGGCGACCTGCTGGCGGTGCCCGCGACGGGCGCGTACACGCTGACGATGGGCTCGAACTACAACGGCGTGCCGCGGCCGGCGGTCGTGCTCGTGCAGGACGGCGAGTCGCGCGTGATCCGCAGGCGGGAGACAATCGAGGATCTGCTTCGTCTCGAAGAAGCGTGAGCGAGCACGAGATCCACATCTGGTCGGACTACATCTGACCGTTCTGCCGGCTCGGCCAGCCCACGGCCGAGTGGATGCGGGCCGAGTTCGGCGCCGAGCTCACGTGGCTGCCGTACGACCTCCACCCGGAGTACCCGCCGGAGGGAATCACGCGCGCCGAGCTCGTCGAGCGCTACGGCGACTCGTTCCACGACCGTCTGAAGACGCAGTTCGAGAGCCTCGGTCTGGCGTACAACCCGCCGGCCGACATCGTGCCGAACACGCGACTCGCGCTGAGCCTCACCGAGCTCGCACGCGAGCGCGGGCTCGGCAAGCGCATGCACGACCGCCTGATGGACGCGTACTGGGCCGAGGCTCGCAACATCGGCGACCGTGATGAGCTGCGCGCACTCGCTGCCGACGTGGGCGTCGAGGACCCCGATGTCGCATGGGACGACCCTGCGTATCTCGAGCGCGTGCTTGCATACAGCAACCAGGCGCACCAGATCGGCGTGACCGGCGTGCCCGGGTTTCTCCTCGACCGCCGCATGCTCGTACTCGGCGCCCAGCCGCGCGAGTTGTTCGCTCAGGCCTTCGAGCAGTTGGCGGCGAACGACTAGCCCGACGGCACGGCCGCAAGACCGGGCCGCACGAGCCGGGACGGCGCCTTCAGGCCGGCCTCGCGCACGGGCGGGTTGACCGGATCGAGGCAGGGCGGCGCGCCGAAGCTCGCCGCACGCCGCTCGGCCGGCGCGTCGCCGTAGAGGGTCGTCCGCTGGCGCGGCTGCCGCCCGTTGGCGCGAATGAGCGCCTCGAGCTCTTCAGGCGTCATCTCCTGCCCGTGCTCGGAGCCGGCCGCACGCGAGATCGACTCGTTCATCAGCGTCCCGCCGAGGTCGTTGACCCCGGCGTGCAGTGCAGCCGCGACGCCGCGCGGACCGAGCTTCACCCACGACGCCTGCACGTTCGTGATCGCCGGGTGCAGCGCGAGCCGCCCGACGGCATGCATCAGCAGCGCCTCGCCGAAGGTCGGCCCGCGTCGCGCGCGACCCTGGAGGAACATCGGCGCCTCCATCGGCACGAACGGCAGCGGCACGAACTCGGTGAATCCGCCGCTGCGCTGCTGCTGCTCGCGCACGGCGACGAGGTGCCGCGCCCAGTTCAGCGGGCCGTCGACGTGGCCGTACATGATCGTGTTGTTCGAACGCAGCCCGACGGCGTGCGCCGTGTCGTGCACCTCGAGCCACTGAGCTGTGGTGATCTTGTCGGGGCAGATCACGGCGCGCACCTCGTCGTCGAGCACCTCCGCAGCCGTTCCCGGCAGCGAGGACAGCCCGGCGTCGCGCAGCCGCGTGAGGTACTCGCGCAGCGACAGGCCCAGCGTCGTCGCGCCCTGCCACACCTCGAGCGCAGAGAAGGCATGGACGTGCATCTCGGGAACGGCCGCCTTGATCGTCCGCACGACCGACTCGTAGTAGTCGCCGTCGAACGCGGGGTGGATACCGCCCTGGAGGCAGACCTCGGTCGCGCCGCGCTCCCATGCCTCGACCACCCGGCGCACGATCTCGTCGTGCGGCACGAGAAACGCGGGCCCGCGGAGGTTCGCCGCAAGCTTTCCCTTCGAGAAGGCGCAGAAGCCGCAGCGGAAGTAACAGACGTTCGTGTACTGGATGTTGCGCGTCACGACGTAGCTCACGACGTCGCCACAGACCTCACGGCGCAGACGGTCGGCGGCGGCGAAGACGCGTTCGCGCTCCTCGCCGCGCGCGCGGAAGAGCCGCTCGATCTCCTCCACGTCGAGCTCGTCCCGTGTGTCGACGGGCAGCGCGTCGCGCGGGATGAAGGGCACCTCGGCGGGTTCGCCCGGCGCCCAGACGTCCTCGCGCGCGAGCCCGAGCGAGTCCGACGCCTGGAGCGCGCGCGTGAAGATTGCCGAGTCGAGCCACTCGGGCTCGAGCCAGCCCGGATACACGGGCAGTCGCGATACGAGCTCGAGCCCTCGGCTCCGCGTCGCATCGTGCAGCAGGTCGAGCGCCGGCCACGGCGCCTCGGGATTCACATGGTCGACGGTGACCGGCGAGACGCCTCCCCAGTCGTCGATGCCGGCATCGAGGAGGACGGCGAAGTCCTCCGTGAGATTCGGCGGCGCCTGCAGATGCACGTCCGGAGGGAGGACGATGCGCGCAACCGCGATCGTCCAGAGATGCTCGTCGACGCTCGGCTCCGGTGCCTCCGCCATCTTCGTGCCCGGCTTCGCACGGAAATTCTGGACGATCACCTCCTGCACGTGCCCGTGGCGCTCGTGCGCAGCGCCGATGGCGAGCAGCGCGTCGAGGCGCTCCGCGCGCGTCTCGCCGATGCCGATCAGGATTCCCGTCGTGAAGGGCACGCGCTCGGCGCCCGCGTTGTCGAGCGTGGCCAGACGGGCAGCAGGATGTTTGTCCGGAGAGCCAAAGTGAGGACCGCCACGCTGCGACAGGCGTTCGGACGTCGTCTCGAGCATCATTCCCATCGACGCGGCGAACGGCCGGAGGGCGCGCACGTCCTCTCGCGTGAGCACGCCAGGGTTGAGATGCGGCAGCAGGCCGGTCTCCTCCAGCACGGCCTGGGCTGCACGCGCGAGCCACTCGAGCGTCGTCGAGCAGCCGAGCGCCTCGAGCTCCTCGCGGGCGGCGCGATACCGCAGCTCCGGCTTGTCGCCGAGCGTGAAGAGCGCCTCGCGGCAGCCGGCGGACGCTCCGGCGCGGGCGATCTCGAGCACCTCATCGATCGTCAGGTAGGCCCGCTCGCCGCGGCGAGGGGGAGCGGCGAATGTGCAGTAGTGGCACACGTCGCGACAGAGCTTCGTCAGCGGGATGAACACCTTCGGCGAATACGTGATCAGTCCGCCCGCGCGCTCGTCGCGCAGCCGGCAGGCCTCTGTGCAGAGATCGTCCAGAGACATCCCGAGGAGATCGGCAGGCGACATCGCACCAAGGCTAGATGCCCGACGTCCTTCGAGGCGGAGCAGTGGGTAGGCTCGCTCGGTGGGCCGGCAACTGCAGCGCATTCCTGGCGTCGTATTGATCAGCGTCGCCGCGACGATGTGGGGCACCGACGCGATCTTCCGGCGGCCGCTCGCGCACTCGATTTCGGCGACGACGATCGTGTTCGGCGAGCACGTGATCCTCGTCGCCCTCACGCTGCCGCTGCTCGTGCCGTCGCTCGTCGCCCTCTGGCGCGCGGGGCCGCGCTACGTCGCAGCGGGAATCGGAGTCGGCGCCGGCGCGTCGGCACTCGCCACGATCCTCTTCACGCAGGCCTTCGCACACGGCGATCCGATCACGCCGATCGTCCTCCAGAAGGCGCAGCCGCTCGTCGCCATCTTCGGCGCCGCGGTGCTGCTGGGCGAGCGGCCGC
>JANMWV010000398.1:0-1585 GCA_031394165.1 Actinomycetes bacterium | reverse complement strand
GTGCCGACATTGATCTTCCCGGTGGCGGGCGACGTGTCCTACATCGACGACTTCGGCCAGGCACGCCCCGGCGGCACGCATCAGGGCAACGACCTGATGGGCGTCAAGAAGACGCCGGTCGTCGCCGTCGAGAGCGGCAGGGTTTCCTTCTGGACGACCTCCGCCAACGCCGGCTGCATGCTCTACCTCTACGGCGACAGCGGCACGATGTACGAGTACATCCACCTGAACAACGACCTGACCATGAAGAACGACAATCGCGGGTCGTGCGTACCGGGCGTGTCGTACGCGAAAGGGTTGAAGAACGGGGCGCACGTTCAAGCCGGCCAGATGATCGGCTACCTCGGCGACTCGGGTGACGCGAACGGCATCGCGTCGCACCTGCACTTCGAACTACACCCGAACGGCGGCGCGGCCGTCTCGCCGTACTCGTATCTCCAGTCCGCACAACGCCTGCTGTTCTTCGCGAAGCTCGGCACGCCGTTCACGCTCGCGCTGACCGGCAAGGTCGTGAGCGCGACCGACACCACGCTGACGGTTCAGGTGTCGCTGCTCCGGGGCTTCCCGATGAACCTGACGTCGAAGACGGTCGCCAAGCCGCTGTTGCTCACCGTTCCCGCGACGACAGTCATCCAGCAGAAGAGCGTCACGTCGCCGCGACTGCTCACGGCATACGAGGGCGAGCCTGTCGTGGTGTGGACGCAGCCCGCTCCCACGACGATGAAGGCAATGCTCGGGGCCGACGGCGCGCTCAGCGCCGCCCTCATCCAGCTCGGCTAGCGCCCGACGAAGTTCGGCGCGCGCTTCTCGACGAATGCGGTGAGGCCCTCTTTCGCATCGTCACTGGAGAACAACGCACCGAACCCGTCCGCCTCGGACTCGAGGCCGCCGGCGTGGTCGCCGCCGAGCGTGAGGTTGCACAGCTGCTTCGCGAGCGCGAGAGCGAGCCGGCTCTTCCCGGCGAGCTCGTGCGCGGTCTCGAGCGCCTTCTCGAGCACCGGATCGGCAATCGCGTTGACGAGACCGATGCGAAGGGCCTCCTCCGCATCGATGATGCGACCGGTGTAGATCAGCTCCTTCGCGACGCCGACCCCGCAGACGCGTGCAAGCCGCTGCGTGCCGCCCCAGCCGGGCACGATGCCGAGATTGATCTCGGGCTGGCCGAGCTTCGCGCGCAGTGATGCGTACCTGATGTCGCAGGCGAGGGCGAGCTCGCAGCCGCCGCCGAGCGCGAAGCCGTTGACCGCGGCGATCGTCGGCTTCGGCATCGTCTCGAGCAACCGCCCTGCTTCGTGTCCGAGTGCGCCCCACCCCTTCGCCTGGTCGGCGTCGAGACCGCTCATGTACTTGATGTCCGCGCCCGCGACGAAGGCCTTCTCGCCCGCGCCGGTGAGAACGACGGCACGGACACCCTCGTCGGCTGCGAGCTCGCGGAGGTGGTCGCGCAGCTCGGTCAGCGTCTCGACGTTCAGAGCATTGAGCGCGTCCTGGCGGTCGATCGTGACCTGCACGACGCCGCCGTCGTTGTCGACGAGAACGCTCAAGCTGCTGCGCCGACCGCGCCGCGGATGAAGTCGACGATCTC
>JANMWV010000381.1:0-3952 GCA_031394165.1 Actinomycetes bacterium | reverse complement strand
CGATCGGTGACGAGGTGAAGGTCGGCGCGGAGAGCGTGATCATGCCCGGCGTCCGGATCTACCCGTACAAGGAGGTGGAGACCGGCTCGCATGTCTTCGAGAGCCTCATCTGGGAGTCGCGCGGCACGACACGCGTCTTCGGCCAGAACCAGGTTTCGGGACTCGTGAACGTCGACCTCACGCCGGACACCGCAGTACGCATCGCGGCCGCGTTCGGTACTGCGCTGAAGCGCGGCGCGCGTGTCGTCGCGTCGCGAGAAGGCTCGCCAGCCTGCCGGATGATCAAGCGGGCGATGATCTCCGGCCTGTCTTCGACCGGCGTCGACGTCGCCGACATGCGAGTGATTCCCGCGGCCGTCGGCCGCCACCTCGTCAAGGCGGAGGGATACGCGGCCGGCTTCCACGTCGGCATCAGCCCGAGCGACCCGGAGGCGATCCGGATCCAGTTCTTCGAGCGGCCCGGCATCGACATGACGCCGGACATGCAAAAGGAAGTCGAGAAACACTTCACGCGCGGCGAGCTGCGCCGTGTCGCCGCCGGCGAGGTGGGCTCGATCAGCTATCCGGCGCGCGTGCGCGAGAGCTACGCGAACGACCTGCTCGACGCACTCGACGTCGACGCGATCCGCAGGCGAAACTTCCGGCTCGTCGTCGACTACGGCTTCTCGGCGTCGTCGTACGTGCTGCCGCTCGTGCTCGGCCCGCTCGGTGCAGAGGCGGTGGCCGCGCACGCGTTCCCGAGCGAGGGCGACAGCGGTCCTCCCGACGGCCTCGCCGCGTCGATCGGCCAGGCGAAGCGGCTCGTCCCCGCCGTCGGCGCCGACCTCGGCGCGGTCTTCGACCGGGCCGGCGAGCGGCTCTACCTGATCGACGAGCAGGCGCACGAGATCCCGGTCGAGCAGGCGCTGCTCCTCTACCTCAGCCTGATCGGCTCGAGCGGCCGCAGGGGGAAGGTCGCGTTTCCGGTCACCGTGACGAGCCACGTCGACCGGCTCGTCGAGGGCACGGAGCTGGAGATCGTCCGCACCCGCGCGTCGCTCCCGGAGCTGACGAAGGCGGCGGTCGCGGACGGCGTCATCTTCGCCGGCGCGGTCGGCGGCGGCTATGTCTTTCCGGACTTCATGCCGGGGTACGACGCGGTGGCGAGCCTCGCGAAGCTCCTCGAGCTGCTCGCGACCGTCGACCGCCCGATCTCCGAGCTCGTGGCGGAGCTGCCGCAGCCCACGCTCGTCCACCACCAGCTGCCGTGCCCGTGGGCGCTGAAGGGGCTGATCATGCGCGTCCTCAACGAGCGCATGGCGGGCCGGGACGTCGACCTCACCGACGGGATCAAGGTCTTCTCGGAGCGGGGGTGGGCGCAGGTGCTGCCCGACCCGGACGAGCCGCGCGTGCACCTCTACGCCGAGGGCGAGACGGTCGAGGAGTCGGAGGAGCTGGCGGACGAGCTGCGCGGCCTGATCGAGGAGATCGAGCAGGGCGACGCTGCCGCGGCGCGAACCTAGAGTCTCGGCCCCGAGCCGCGGGGTTCTGGGCCGCGGGGTTCTGGACCGCAGGAATCGGGCCCGGGGGTGGACAGGGCCTCGCCAAAGGCTAAAGTTCAGCTTTACCCTCCGAGCCGAAAGGTTGTCGTGGAACCGCTCCCCGATCTGGCATCAACGTCTGACGAAGAGCTCAAGCACCTGATCGACGTGTACACGCAGGAGGAGCAAGAGGTGTCGTACCGGCGCCGCATCCTGCACGGCAAGATCGACATCCTGCGCGCGGAGCTCGTCGCACGGCTGCAGAAGACCGGCGGCCGCAGCGTGCTCGACGACGTGAACGTCGCCGCCCTGACCGAGATCCTGGCCGGAAAGGCCACTCCGCTCTCCGAATGAGCCACGTCTATTGCCCGGAGTGCGGCTTCCAGAATCAGGAGGCCGCCAACTACTGCTCGAAATGCGGCGCGCTCCTGCACACGCAGGAGGCCGTGGAGACGACGCAGACCTTCAGCCCGGAGGAGGGGGCCGAGATGCTCGAGGCGCTCGACGACATCGGTGTGCAGGGCCCGGCCCTCGTCGTCCGCTCCGGGGGCGGCCGCTCGGGCGAGACCTTCGTGCCCCGCAGCGACGGCACGACGATCGGGCGCTCGCCCGACTGCCCGGTGTTCCTCGACGACGTAACCGTCTCGCGCAAGCACGCGGTCGTCCGCGAGCGCGCGGGCCATTGGACGATCGAGGACCAGGGCAGCCTCAACGGCACCTTCGTCAACCGGCGCCGCGTCGAGTCGGCCGAGCTCACTGACGGCGACGAGATCCAGATCGGCAAGTACCGGCTCACGTTTCTCACCCGCTGATGGCTGCGACGGCCCCCGCACGCGAGCGCCTGCTCACGATCGGCACCGTGTGCCGGCGGCTGACGCCCGAGTTCCCCGACATCTCGATCTCGAAGATCCGCTACCTCGAGGACCAGGGCCTGCTGACCCCGAAGCGCACGCAGGGCGGCTACCGGCTGTTCGCCGAAGACGACGTCGAACGGCTCGAGACGATCCTCCGGCTCCAGCGCGACGAGTTCCTGCCGCTGCGCGTGATCCGCGAGGAGCTCGCCTCGGGAGCGACGAAGGAGCGCCGCCGCAAGCGGCCGGGCGCCCTCGGCGAGCAGGAGGAAGGGCTCGACCTGGACGGTCTCTGCGAGCGCGCCGGCATCGAGCCGCGCCGCGCGCGCGAGCTGGAGGAGTTCGGGCTGGTCGAGCCGCGCGTCGACGGCGGCCAGCGCGTGTACTCCGAGAACGACGCCGCGATCGCCGTCGCGTGCGAGACGCTGTCGCGCTACGGGATCGCGCCGCGGCATCTGCGCGCCTTCCGCACCGCCGTCGACCGCGAGACGGGCCTGCTCGACGCGGTGATCGCGCCGGCGCTGCGCTCCCGCAATCCCGAGCGGCGGCGCGCCGGGGTCGAGGACCTGCAGGCGATGGGCGAGGCGGCGCACGAGCTGTCCCAGCTCCTCTTCTGGCGCTCGGTCCGTAGACTCGCAGGGCATTGAGCGTCATCGATCTCAAATCGCACGTCCGGGAGGTCCCGGACTTTCCGACGCCCGGGATCGGGTTCAAGGACATCACGCCGCTGCTGCTCGACCCGGAGGCGCTGCGCGAGTCCGTGCGCGTGCTCGCCGACTGGACCTCGGAACGGCAGCCCGATCTCGTGCTCGGCGCCGAGGCGCGCGGCTTCTGGCTCGGTGCGGCGATCGCGTGCGCGGTCGGGTGCGGCTTCGTGCCGGCGCGCCGGCCGGGCAAGCTGCCGCCGGACACGGTCTCCGCGAGTTACATGCTCGAGTACGGCGAGAACGCGCTCGAGGTGAATGCGCACACAATCGCGAAGGGCGCCCGCGTGGTGATCCACGACGACGTGCTCGCGACGGGCGGCACCGTCGAGGCGATCGCGAGCCTCGTCGAGCACCTCGGCGGACACGTCGTCGGCATCAACTTCGTGATCGAGCTGTCGTTCCTGAACGGCCGCGAGCGGCTCGCCGGGCACGACCTCTTCTCGCTGATCCAGTACTAGGGGCGCTAGGACGCGCTGGCGCGCCGCTGCCAGCGGTCGTCCCAGTTGTCGCGCGTGAGCGCGGAGACGATCGCGCGCCGCACAAGGCGGCCGTCGTTCGCACGGCCGAGAATGTGGACGCGGAGCGGCAACTCGCCGAGCGTCACCTCGACGCTGGTCACGGTCGGGGGCAACGTCTGCTCCTCACGCACGACGTAGTCGGAGCGGGCGTCGGGGCGCTCGCTGAAGCGGACGTCCCACGCCGCGACGGCAGCTGCCGCGTCCCAGGTGAGCCTGACGGCGCCGTCCGAGCCCGTCGCGCCAGCTGACACTGTGCGACGGACTTCCATGTTCCCGGTGATCGTCGGCTGCGCGCGGAACGCCGCGCGGGCACGCGGGCGGGGCGGCGCCGCGGGCGGCGTGGGGGGAGCTGCGAG
>JANMWV010000380.1:0-1800 GCA_031394165.1 Actinomycetes bacterium | reverse complement strand
CCGGCCGCTTGCGTGGGTGCTCGACGGGATCGGCGCCATCCGGATCGAGCGTGGCCGCGGCGATGTGGAGGCGCTCGCGCGGGCCGTGCGGGCGCTCGAGTCGAGTCGAGTCGTTGCGATCTTCCCGCAGGGCGCCGTGCGTGGCGACCGGCGCTGGCGCCGCGGCGCCGCTCGACTCGCATTGGCTACGGGCGCGCCGGTTGTTCCCGTGTGCCTCGTCGGTACGGCTCGGGCGTTGTCGCGAACGAGAATCGGCTTCCCGCGGCTGCGTATCGTGTTCGGAGAGCCGATCCAGGTTGTCGCGACCCCGGACGATCCTGATGCGGCAACCGAGCTGACGGAGCGGCTGCGTGTCGCAGTCGAGGCTCTGGAGTAAGAGCCCAGCCTCTAGCCGATCCGTACTCTTGATCCATGGCGGGCAATCGCGGTCACGGATTCATTCGAGGTGAGATGCCCGATCGGCCCGCCGACAAGCACGTGCGCCGCGCGAACCTGCGCCGGATTGCCGGCCTCTTCGGGCCGTACCGCGCGAAGCTGAGCGGTGTCTGCGGGCTGATTCTCGTCTCGGCCGGACTCAGCGTCGTCTCGCCGTTCCTGCTCAGGGGCGTGCTCGACACCGCGATTCCGCACCACCGCACCGGGCTGCTCGGGGCGCTCGCCGGCGGGATGATCGCGATCGCGATCATCACCGGCGGGCTTGGCGTTGTGCAGACGCTGCTCTCGAATCAGGTCGGCCAGCGCGTGATGCACGACCTGCGCACCTCGGTGTACCGCCACCTGCAGCGGATGTCGCTTGCCTTCTTCACCCGGACGCGAACCGGAGAGGTGCAGAGCCGGATCGCGAACGACATCGGCGGCGTCGACGACGTCGTCACCTCGACCGCGACGTCGGTGGTCTCGAACGCGACGACGGTCGCGATGATCATCCTCGACTGGAGGCTCGCTGCGTTCGCGCTCGCGCTGCTGCCGGTCTTCGTCTGGATGACGCGGCGGGTCGGCGACCAGCGGCGCAAGATCACCACCGTTCGGCAAGGTGCGATGGCCGTCATCTCCTCGCTCGTGCAGGAGTCGCTGTCGGTCTCCGGGATCCTGCTCGGCAAGACGATGGGCCGCTCCGGCGAACTGGCCGAGCGCTTCGCGGGCGAGTCGGAGCGGCTCGCCGACCTCGAGGTGCGTAGCCGGATGACGGGGCGCTGGGTGATGTCGGCGCTCCCGACGTCGTTCGCGGTGATGCCGGCATTCGTCTACTGGTTCGCCGGGACGCTGCTGGCACATGGCAGCACGAGCATCTCCGTCGGCACGCTCGTCGCTTTCACGACGTTGCAGACGCGGCTGTTCTTTCCGATCGGCAGCCTGCTCGGCGTGCAGATCGAGGTGCAGAGCTCGCTCGCGCTCTTCGACCGGATCTTCGAGTACCTCGACCTCGACGTGGACATCGAGGAAGGCACGCGCGCGCTCGGTCGGCCGCGTGGCGATGTCTCGTTCGACCGCGTCTGGTTCCGCTACGACGACGACGCATGGACACTCGAGGACGTGTCGTTCACGGTGCCGGCGGGAACGACGACGGCGATCGTCGGCGAGACCGGCTCGGGCAAGACCACTGCCGGCTACCTCGTCGCGCGGCTCTACGACGCGAACCAGGGCACGGTCGCGATCGACGGCGTCGACGTGCGTGAGCTGACATTCGAATCGCTTGCAGCCGCGGTTGGGGTCGTCTCGCAGGAGACGTATCTCTTCCACTCGACGGTGCGCGAGAACCTGCGCTTCGCAAAGCCCGAGGCCACCGACGAGGCGGTGGAG
>JANMWV010000369.1:0-1783 GCA_031394165.1 Actinomycetes bacterium | reverse complement strand
GCGGCCGGAGTGCTCAATCGGAGGATTGTCCTCGCCCTCGCGGTGCCTGCGTATGCGGGCGTCTTTGCCGCCTTCGTAATCATCGAGCGACCGGGGCTCGGCATCGGGCACTTCTTCTACGTGCCGATCTGCCTCATCGCGCTCGCGACGGACGCGTGGCGTGGCGCGGCGGCAGGCCTGTTCGCGGCCGGCCTCTACGTCGCCGCCGTGCTCCTGGCGCACGTCACCACAACCGACGTGCTCACCTGGTCGAGCATGATCCGCCTTTTGACCTTCACGAGCGTCGGCGCGCTGCTCGGCTGGTACGCGAGCAGGAACCGGCAGCTCCTCGGCGAGCTGGGCGACCGCGCGCTCCAGGATTTCCTCACCGGCATCGGCAACGCCCGGTTCTTCGACGCCAAGCTCGCCGAGCGGTGCGCGCACGGGCGCGCGTTCACGCTCGTGCTCGTCGACCTCGACGACTTCGGGCAGATCAACGAGGTGCACGGCCACGACGCGGGCAACACGGCGCTCTGCCAAGTCGCGCAGGCGCTACGGGACATTGCGTGGCCGGCCGACGACGTGGCGCGCATCGGCGGCGACGAGTTCGCATTCCTGACGCACCTCCAGCCCGAGCAGGCGCGTCATGTGTGCGCACGCCTGGCGCGGGTGCTGGCGAAGGACGACCTGCGCATGAGCTTCGGCACGACCTGCTACCCCGACGACGGCACGGCGGCGGTCGAGCTCTTCCGCAAGGCGGACGACCGCCTCTTCGCGGCCAAGCTCCTGAACCGCAACCGCCGCACCGTCAACACCGCCTACCACCACGAGGACTAGGCGAGCGCCGTCGCCGCCTCGGCGGCAGCGGCCCCCTCGCGGACGCGCCGCGAGGGGATGAGGGCCGCTGCGACCGCGCCGAGGGCGACCATGCCGCCGCCGACGTACACCGCAGTCGTCGTGCCGTGCACGAACGCGGTCGCGCTCTGGTAGCCGCCGACGCGCGAGAAGATCGACGCCAGTACCGCGACGCCGAACACGCCGCCGAGCTCGCGGATCGCGTTGTTCGCGCCGGAGGCCTTGCCCTCCTGGTCGGGCCGCACGGAGCTGAGCACGACGTTCGCGACAGGTGCGAAGAAGAGCGCCATGCCGACGCCGGAGAGGACGAACGGCGCGACGAGGTCGACGTATGGCGTCGTCGGCGTGCTCACGGCGGCGATCCAGATCAGCCCGGTCGCCTGCAGCGAGAGCCCGAGGGCCATCAGACGCTGCCCGCCGATGCGGTCGGAGAAGGCGCCTGCGAGCGGCGCGATGAAGATCGGCATCGCCGTCCACGGCAGGATCCGCAGGCCCGACTGCAGCGGCGTGTAGCCCTGCACCGTCTGGAAGAACTGCGCGAGGAAGAAGATCGAGCCGAACATCCCGAAGAACATCAGCAGCGAAGCGACGTTCGTGAGCGCGAAGGTGCGGTTGCGGAAGAACTGCAGCGGGAGCATCGGCGACGCGGCGCGAGACTCCCACCAGACGAACAGGCCGACGAGCGCGAAGCCGGCGAGGAGTGGCACGAGGATGCCGGGGCTCGACCAGCCCTGGTCGTTGCCGCGCACGAGTGCCCAGACGACGCCGAGCAGGCCGGAGCTGACGAGCGCGAGGCCGCGCAGGTCGAGCGACGAGTCGCTGCCCCGCGTCTCCTCGAGGCGCGCGAGCGCCAGCGGTGCGAGCACGAGGCCGATCGGCACGTTCAGCCAGAAGATCCAGTGCCACGAGATGCCGCTGACGACGGCGCCGCCGACGAGCGGGCCGATCG
>JANMWV010000037.1:0-18252 GCA_031394165.1 Actinomycetes bacterium | reverse complement strand
GTTCCGCTCCGCGACGCTAGGTCGAACGGCGGAAACCGCCTTCGGAATCGATGGTCTGTCCCGTGATCCAACAGGCATCATCGCTGCACAGCCACGCGATGAGCCGGGCGGCGTCGTAGGGCTCGCCCCAGCGGCCGGCGGGCATCCGCGGTGCCGGATCGATCTCGGCGAGCCCCCAGCCCGTGTCGGTGGGCCCCGGGTTGACGCAGTTGACCGTGATGCCGCGGTCGGCGAGGTCGTCGGCGAGCGTCGGCGTTGCCACAAGGAGGGCGCCCTTCGAGACGGCGTAGGCGAGCTCGCTCGCCATCGGGCCCCTGTGGATGCCCGACGTCAGCAGGACGACCCGGCCGCCGCCGCGCGCGTCGTCGTATTGCGCGGCGAACTCCTGCACGAGCAGGAGCGACGCGCGGACGTTCTCGGCGAAGAAGGCGTCGAGCTCTGCCGCCGTGGTCTCCGCGAGCGGTCCGCCGCCGCTGCGGGCGTGGTTGACGACGAGCACGTCGAGCGGGCTGCCGAGCGCCTCGCGCGCCGCTGCGACGACACGTGCCGGAGCGGCGGGATCGGCGAAGTCGGCCTCGGCGAACGGCGTCCCCAGCTCCGCTGCGACCGCCTCGGTGCCGCCGGGCTCCGCGCCCCAGTCCTGCGCCGCGTCGTGCGCCGTCCAGCCCTGGACGAACACGTTCCCGCCGGCCTCCTGCAACCTGCGCACGATCGCATAGCCGATCCCCGCGCGGCGGCTGACGCCCGTGACGAGCGCGTTTCTTCCCGACAGATCGAACACGGTGAGAACCTACCCCAGTGCGAGGTCCGGGCCAGATCGCGTCGTTTAGCGGGAAAGGCATGGCCCTCGTGGCGGAGCCGAACTTGTTCGGCGCAGCAGTGAGACGCTTGCCGTGAGCACGAACAAGAAGGGAGCCCACGGGGGAAACATGGTTTCCCCCGTGAAGCGAGCGAAGCGAGCGAAGCGTTAGTTAGGTCGACAGGACGCCGACGACCTCGCGCACGGCGTCCGACGAGGCCTTGAGCGCCTGCTGTTCCTCGTCGGTGAGGTCGAGCTCGATGATCTCCTCGATCCCGCCGGGGCCGAGCTTCACGGGCACACCCATGTAGAGGCCGTCGATGCCGTACTCGCCCTCGAGGTACGCGGTGCACGGAAGCACGCGCCGCTCGTCGAGCATGATCGAGTCGACCATCGACGCGGCGGCCGCGCCCGGCGCGTACCAGGCCGAGGTGCCCATCAGGTTCACGAGCTCGCCGCCGCCCTTCGCGGTGCGCTCCACCATCGCCTGGATCTGATCGTCCGAGACGAGCTTGCGCAGCGGTACGCCGCCCACGGTCGTCGCGGAGACGACCGGCACCATCTGGTCGCCGTGGCCGCCGAGCACGGTCGCCTGCACGTCCTTGACCGAGGCGCCCGTGGCCCAGGAGATGAAGGTCGCGAAGCGTGCCGTGTCGAGGATCCCGGCCATGCCGAACACGCGCTGCTTCGGCCAGCTCGAGACGTTCTTCGCGACGTGACACATGGCGTCGAGCGGGTTGGAGACGACGATCAGGATCGCGTCGGGGCTCTGCCCGATCACCTTCTCGGTGACGTCCTTGACGATCTTCTCGTTCGTCATCACGAGGTCGTCGCGCGACATGCCGGGTGAGCGCGGGAGGCCTGCGGTGACGACGACGACCGACGAGCCCGCGGTCGCTGCGTAGTCGTTGTAACCCTCGACGTTCGGCTCGAAGCCGAGCACGGCGCCCATCTGGTTGATGTCGAGCGCCTTGCCTTGCGGCAGGCCCTCCTTGATGTCGACGAGCACGATGTCTGCGTAATCGCGCGTCGCGAGCACCTGCGCGCACGTTGCTCCGACGTTGCCGGCGCCGACCACTGTGATCTTGCGTCTCTGGCTCATGCCGTTACTCCAGTCTCGAGCTTGGCGATGATCGCATCCGCGACCTCGCTCGTGCCGACAGCCGTCGGATCGTCGCGGCTCGGCTTCATGTCGTAGGTGACGCTCTTGCCCTCGGCGATCACCGCGGCGATCGAGTCCTCCAGGCGCCGGGCCGCGTCTTCCTCGCCGAGGTGGCGGAGCATCAGCATCCCGGACAGCAACTGCGCCATCGGGTTCACCTTGTTCTGGCCGGCGTACTTCGGGGCCGAGCCGTGGGTGGGCTCGAAGACCGCCACGGTCTCGCCGTAGTTCGCGCCCGGCGCCATCCCGAGGCCGCCGATCATTCCGGCGCAGAGGTCGGAGAGGACGTCGCCGTAGAGATTCGGCAGCACGAGTACGTCGTACTCCTCGGGCCGCTGGACGAGCTGCATGCACATGTTGTCCACGATGCGCTCGTCGAAGCCGATGTCGGGATTCTCAGCGGCAACCTCGCCCGCGACGCGGAGCCAGAGCCCGTCGGTGAACTTCATGATGTTCGCCTTGTGCACGGCGGTGATCTTCTTGCGGCCGTTCTTGCGCGCGTAGTCGAAGGCGAACTCGAAGATGCGGCGCGTGCCAGTGACGGAGATCGGCTTGATCGAGATGCCGGCGTCGTCGTGGCGCAGCTTGCCGCCCTTCGACTTGATCCACTCGATCAGCTCCAGCGCGTCAGGCGTGCCCTGCTCGTACTCGATTCCGACGTAGAGGTCCTCGGTGTTCTCGCGGACGACAATCAGGTCGACGTCCTGGAAGCGCGAGCGCACGCCGGGGTAGCTCTTGATCGGCCGCACCTGCCCGTACAGATCGAGCTCCTTCCGCAGCGCGACGTTGACGGAGCGGAAGCCCACGCCCACGGGCGTCGTGATCGGGCCTTTGAGCGCGACCCCGGCGTCGCGGACTGCGTCGAGCACCTGTGGCGGCAGCGGATTGCCGTCGTGCTTGTCCATCGTGTCCGCGCCGGCCTCCTGCACGTCCCAGTCGAATTCGACTCCCGTGGCCTCGAGTACGCGGCGCGTCGCCTCGGTGAGCTCGGGGCCGGTGCCGTCTCCTGGGATAAGTACGACTCGATGCGCCACGCGCGGCGAGTGTAATTAAAGTCCGCTTGATGACGTTGCAGGAAGCCGCAGCCGCGGCCGACGCGCTCGCTCAGGCGGGCTCAGAGCGCGAGCTCGCCGACTTGCGCGCCACGTGGGGGGACGACCTCGAGGCGGCCGCACGCAGCGCCGACTTCCGGGAGCGGGCCGTCGCGTTCCGCGCGATCGGGCAGTTCCGCTGGCGCCAGAAGGAGGAATTGCTGCGGCGCGGCCTCGACGACCAGAGCCCGGCTGCGCGCGGCTCCGCACTCCTCTCGCTCGAGCTGCTCTCGCGCGACCACCCGAGCACCGTGAACAGCGTGCGGTCGCTGCTGCACAACCTGGCTGTCGTCGACGGCAACGCAGCGGTGCGGCGTCTCGCGATCGTCTGCCTGCGCAACGGTTCGGCCCAGCGCGAGACGATCGTGCTGCTCGAAGGGCTCGCCGAGGACGACGAGGCCGAGCCCGAGCTCCGTCAGGCGGCTGCGAAGGTCGCGCAGACGCTCAGGCGCAAGCCGCTGCAACAGAAGCAACAGAAGAAGAAGTAGTCGTCGGTCACGATTTCTTCTGCGCGTGGGGGTGCGCCTGGAAGTACAGCTCGCGGCGGCGGCGATCGGAGACGTGCGTGTAGAGCTCGGTGGTCGCCAGATCCGCGTGCCCGAGCATCTCCTGCACGGAGCGCAGGTCGGCGCCGCCCTCGAGCAGGTGCGTCGCGAACGAGTGGCGGAGCAGGTGCGGGTGGACGCGCCCCGGCTCCAGCCCTGCCGTCGCCGCGAGCCGGCGGAGGATGAAGAAGGCCCCGGCGCGGGTGAGGGCGCCGCCCTGCGCGTTGAGGAAGAGCTCCGGCCGGTGGCGCTTGTCGAGGTAGGGGCGGCCGCGCGCGAGGTAGCGGCGTAGCGCTTCGACGGCCTCGCGACCGACCGGCACGACCCGCTCCTTCGAGCCCTTGCCCAGGCAGCGCACCAGCCGCTGGTCGAGATCGACGCCGTTGCGCTCCAGCCCAACCGCTTCGCTGACCCGCAGCCCGGCACCGTAGAGGAGCTCGACGAGGGCGCGGTCGCGCAGCGAGCGCGGCGTCGTGCCGGACGCTGCCTCGATCAGCCGCTCGGCCTCGCCGGGCGAGAGCGTGCGCGGGAGGGTGCGGCGCCGCCGTGGCAGCTCGAGCTCGGCCGCGGGATTCTCTCCGCGCACGCCGAGCAGCACCTGGTGCCGGTAGAAGCCGCGGAGCGCGGCGACACGGCGGGCGATCGTCGTCGCCGCGAGCCCCGCCGCGCGCATCGACGCCACGTACTCGGCAAGCCGGGCGGCGTCGACGTCGTCGGGCGAGTCGTCGAGCCAGCGGCAGAAGTCCGCCAGGTCGCGCTTGTAGGCGTCGACGGTGCGCGGCGCGAGCCGCGCGGTCGAGAGCGCGAGGAAGGACTCGACGGAGGGGTAGGCGCTCACGAGCGTGGATGCGCCGAGTCGTAGACGCGACGCAGCCGCTTGGCGTCGACGTGGCTGTACACCTGCGTCGTCGAGAGCGAGCTGTGGCCCAGCAGCTCCTGGATCGTCCGGAGATCGGCGCCGCCCTCCAGCAGATGGGTGGCGAACGCGTGACGGAGACGGTGCGGGTGGGGAGCGAGGCGTCGCAGCGTGCTCGTGTCGAGCCGGCGGCCCCTGACTGAGATGAACAGCGCATCGTTTGCACCGGCAGCGAGCTCCGGACGCGCCTCGTGCACGTAGCGCGACACCCAGTGAGCCGCGTGCTCGCCGAGCGGGACGACGCGCTCCTTGCCGCCCTTGCCGTTGCGCACGTGAACGTGCTCCTGCTCGAAGTCGACGTCGGCGAGGTCGAGCCCCACGGCCTCGGCGCTGCGCAGGCCCGCGGAGTAGACGAGCTCGACGAGCGCGCGGTTCCGCAGCCGGATCGGGCCCTCGCCTTCGAGCGCGAGGAGCTCCTGCTCGAGATCGACGCCGCGGGTTGCCTCGGGAAGCCGGCGGCCGCGGCGCGGCGCAACCCGTGCGTCGGGCACGCGCGCCGCCCCGAGTGCGTGGCGCAGGAACGCGCGCACCGCGGCGAGCTTGCGGGCGATCGTCGCCGGAGCGAGCTTGCCCGGCCGCCGGCCGGGCCGGGCGGCCCCTAGGTGGGACGCGTACTCGACGAAGACGCGAACGTCGACGTCGTCGAGCGCCGTCCCGCGCTTGTCGAGCCAGAGGCAGAAGTCGCCGACGTCGACTCGGTACGCACGCCGAGTCCCCTCCGAAAGGGCGGGCGAGTCGAGAAAGCGTGCGGCGGCCGCGTGGAGCTCCACTGTGCAACGTTCGACACGTCTGCGCCACAGCCTTCGCCCCAGCGGGCAGTGTTCGTGCATGAGCCATCGCGCGCGCGTCTGGGTCGCCCTCTGGACGGTCTACATCCTGTGGGGCTCGACGTACCTCGGCATCGAGCTCGCGGTCGAGACGATTCCGCCGCTGTTCGCGGCCGCGGCGCGCTTCCTCGCGGCGGCGCTCCTGATGCTCGCGTTCACCGGGTGGCGCCGTGGCCGGCATGCCCTTCACGTGGCGCCGCGTGAGCTCGCCTCGTGCGTGTTGATCGGCACGCTGCTCCTCGGGGCGAACGGACTCCTCTTCATCTCGGAGCGGCACGTGGCGATCGGCGTCGCGTCGCTGATCATCGGCTCGGTGCCGCTGTGGGTGGTGCTGCTTCGCACGCTGACGGGCGACCGGCCGCCGCTCGCGTCGCTCGTAGGCGTGTTCGTCGGCTTCGGCGGGCTTGCGCTCCTCGTGCGTCCGAGCGGCAGCGCGCCGCTGTGGTCGCTGCTCCTCGTGCTCGGCTCGGCGTCGCTCTGGGCGACGGGCTCGTTCCTGGCGAGTCGCCTGCCGATGCCGCGCGACATCTTCGCTGCGACGTCCTACGAGATGGCCGCCGGCGGCGTGGTCCTGCTCTCGATTGCGCTCGCGACGACGCACCCGCACTTCTCGCAGTTCTCGGGACGCTCGATCGGCGGCTGGCTCTACCTCGTCAGCTTCGGCTCGGTCGTCGGCTACACCGCCTACGTCTGGCTGCTCGACAATGCGCCGATCAGCAAGGTCGCGACGTACGCGTACGTGAATCCCGTCGTGGCGATCACGCTCGGCGTGATCGTCCTGCACGAGTCACTGACCTGGACGATCGTGCTCGGCGCCGTCCTCGTCCTCGCCTGCGTCGCCGTCGTCGTGCGCCGCGAGTCGATCCCGCCCGACGCGGAAGCGGTCGGCGCGGGTGCCGCGGAGGTGCGCTAGCGGCTACCCCCAGGTCGTACGCAGGACGCGCAGCCAGTTCCCGTGGGCGAGCTTCGCGAGCTCGTCGTCGTCCCAGCCCAGTGCGTCGAACACGCTCTGCGTCTTCGACGAGTCGTCGAGTGCGGCCGGCGGGAAGCAGCCGTCGTAGTCGGAGCCGAGCGCGACGTGCTCGATGCCGATCCGCTCGGCGATGTAGTCGATATGGCTCGCGATCACGTCGAGTGGCGTGTCGAAGATGAGCTCGCCGTCGTTGCGCGTCATCACGACGTCGAAGAAGACGCCGACGACTCCGTTCGAGTCGCCGATCGCGTCGAGTTGCGCGTCGGTGAGATTGCGGGGCTGCGGCGCGATCGCATGGGCGCCCGCATGCGTGACGACGAGCGGAGCTTCCGTCACCGCCGCCGCGTCGAAGAAGCCGCGCTCGTTGAGGTGCGCGAGATCGACGAGCACGCCGCGCTCGTTGCACGCGCGCACGAGCTCTCGTCCGGCATCGGTCAGCCCCGGGCCGATGTCCGGCGCCCCCGGGAACTGGAACGGGACGCCGCAGCCGAAGGCATTCGGCCGGCTCCACACAACGCCGATCGAGCGCACGCCGCGCTCGACCCACGCGTCGAGGTTGCCGAGATCCGGCTCGATCGGCTCGGCGCCCTCGAGGTGAAGGATCGCACCGGGCTCGCCGCCTGCGAGGCACCGCTCGAGGTCGGAGACCGTCCGGATCAGGCTCAGGTCGCGCTCGGCGATCGCCGCGATCTCGTGCGCGATCGACGAGCCGCGGCCGGCTTCGAGCGGCTCCGGGAACGCCACTTCCCAGCCGTCGTCGGTCTCGACGACGTTCGCGCGCGGATCGCCCGCGTTGTCGTCCTCGGGCACGAAGATCGAGAAGAAGCCGGCGGCGATCCCACCCGCCTGCATTCGCGGCAGGTCGAGGTGCCCGTCCTCGCTCCGGTCGCGCAGCGACTCGCCGCTGCGCCAGGCGCGGAGCAGCGCGTCGTTGTGGCCGTCGACGACCGGGATCACGCGAGCTCGCCCGGTAGCAGCGAGTACATCGCCCAGTCCTGTCGCCGTCCGAGCCGCGGGTTCCAGTGCGCGCTCCGCAGTACGCCTTCCAGCCGGAATCCCACCTTCTCCGCGACCCGGCGGGAAGGAACGTTGTCGACGTCGGCGCGCAGCTGGACGCGCTCGACGTCCTCGCGGGCGAACGCCGTCCGCGCGAGCAGCGCGAGCGCCACCGTCGTGAGGCCGCGGCCGCGCGCGTCGGCCCGGATCCAGTAGCCGATCTCGCTGACGCCGTCCTGCGGGTGGCCGAGCCCGATTGCGCCGAGCACCCGTCCCGACACAGCGTCGGTGACGGCGAAGCTCTCCTCCCGGTCCAGTCCCGCGATGTAGGCGCGGGCGTCCGCGAGGGTGTACGGCTGAGGCACCTGGTCGAGCCACCGCGAGATCTCCGGGTCGCCGTCGACGCACTCGACGATCGCCTCGAGGTCATCCTCGCTCCAGGAGCGGAGCGTCACGGTCCCGTCGGTCAGCGATTGCGCGGCCATCCCGCGTACCATACGGGCGAGATTTGGGTGCCCCGTCGGGGTCACCCGCGCGCCGTTTCTCTTCGGACGCAGTTTCTCTTCGGACCAGGGGCGGAAGGAGGAGTTCCGGTGACAGCGATGGATGTTCGCGGCAGCGTGGATCTCTCCGTGCACGGGATCCAATCGACGGGACGCGTGATCTGGGATGCGTCCACACCGCTGCTCTACGAGCATGCGATCGTTCGCGGCGAGGCGCGCATCGCCGCGGGCGGGCCGCTCGACGTCGACACCGGCGTACACACCGGCCGGTCGCCGCAGGACAAGTTCATCGTCCGCGAGCCGAGCTCGGAGGACCGCATCTGGTGGGACGGCAACAGGCCGTTCGCCGAGGACGCCTACGACCGCCTGCGCGAGAGGGTCACCGGCTTCCTCGCGGCCGAGCCCTCGCTGTACGTCGTCGACGCGTTCGCCGGGGCGGACGCTGCGCATCGCATCTCCGTGCGCGTGATCACGACGCACCCCTACCACGCGCTCTTTGCGAAGACCATGTTCATCGACCCGACGAGGAAGGAGCTCGCCTCGTTCTCGCCTCAGGCGCTCGTGCTGCATGCGCCGGGCCTCGAAGCGAATCCGGAGGAGGACGGCACGCGCACGGGCACGTTCATCGTGCTGCATCCGGGACGCACGGAAGTCGTCGTCGGCGGCACGTTCTACGCCGGCGAGATCAAGAAGTCGATCTTCACCGTCATGAACGACCGCCTGCCGCTTGAAGGCGTGCTGCCGATGCACTGCTCCGCGAACGTCGGCGGCGACGGGCACTCCGCGATCTTCTTCGGCTTGTCCGGCACCGGCAAGACGACGCTGTCGGCGGATCCCGAGCGCGTGCTGATCGGTGACGACGAGCACGGCTGGGGCGACAACGGCGTGTTCAACATCGAGGGCGGCTGCTACGCGAAGGTGATCCACCTGTCGCGCGACGCCGAGCCCGAGATCTTCAAGACCACGCACACATTCGGGACGATCCTCGAGAACGTGGCGATCGACGAGCGCGGTCGGCTCGATCTGAACGACGCGTCGAAGACCGAGAACACCCGCGCCGCCTACAAGCTCGAGCAGATCGCGCACGCGCATCCCGAGAAGAAGACGGGGCATCCGACCTCGGTGATCATGCTCACCGCCGACGCGTTCGGCATCCTCCCGCCGATCGCCCGGCTCAGCCGCGACCAGGCGCTCTATTACTTCCTCTCCGGCTTCACGGCCAAGCTCGCCGGCACCGAGATCGGCGTCACGGAGCCGCAGCCGACGTTCTCGACCTGTTTCGGCGCCCCGTTCCTGCCGCAGCCTCCCGCGGTCTACGCAGAGCTGCTCGGCAAGAAGCTCGACGAGCACGGCTCTGCCGTGTGGCTCGTCAACACGGGGTGGACCGGGGGGCCGTTCGGCAAGGGCGAGCGCATGCCGATCGCCGCGACGCGCGCGTTGCTGCGCGCTGCGCTCGCCGGCGAGCTCGACGGTGTCGACTATCGCACCGACCCGGTCTTCGGCTTCGACGTGCCCGTCGAGGTGCCGGACGTCGACCCGAAGCTCCTCGACCCGCGCTCGACCTGGGCCGACCCCGAGGCGTACGACACGAAGGCGGCCGAGCTGGCGGGAATGTTCCGCGCGAACTTCGAGAAGTTCACGGCGGACGGCTCGCAGCTCGCGGCGGCCGGGCCGCGCCACTGACGCAGCCTGCCGGGCGCTTGAGGTAGCGTCCTTCAGCGGTGATCGCGGAGCACGATGTCCTGGTGGTGGGTGCCGGCTGCGCCGGCATGCGCGCCGCCATCGCCGCGCACGACGCGGGCGCGGACGTCGTGATGATCTCAAAGCTCCATCCGACGCGGTCGCATTCCGGTGCGGCCGAGGGCGGGATCAACGCGGCACTCGGCAACGCGGCCGAGGACAGCCCCGAGATCCACGCATTCGACACGGTGAAGGGCTCCGACTATCTCGGAGACCAGGATTCGATCGAGATCTTCACGCGCGAGGCGCCGGGCGACATCTACCAGCTCGAGAACTGGGGCGCATTCTTCTCCCGCGACGAGGACGGCAAGCTCGCGCAACGGCCGTTCGGCGCCGCCGGCTCGCCGCGCACCATCTATGCCGCCGACATCACCGGCCATGTGCTGATCCAGGTGCTGTACGAGCAGGTGTGCAAGCGCGACATCAAGGTCTACGAGGAGTTCTTCGCGTGGCAACTCGTCGTCGACGACGGGCGCTGTCAAGGCGTGGTCTGCTGGGACTTGCTGAACGGCGGGCTGAAGACGGTCGGAGGCAAGGCGGTCGTCCTCGCGACCGGCGGAGCCGGCCGGCAGTACCGCGCGACCACGAATGCCTATGCGTGCACGGGCGACGGCACCGCGATGGCGATGCGCGCGGGGCTCCCGCTGAAGGACATGGAGTTCATGCAGTTCCACCCGACGACACTCTTTCCCTCGGGCGTCCTGATCACCGAGGGTTGCCGCGGCGAGGGCGGGTTCCTGATCAACAAGGACGGCGAGCGCTTCATGAAGAAGTACGCGCCGAACGCGCTCGAGCTCGCCTCGCGCGACGTCGTCTCCCGCTCGGAGCAGACGGAGATCGACGAGGGACGCGGCGTCCACGGCTCCGTGATGCTCGACCTGCGCCACCTCGGCCCCGAGCGGATCATCTCGCGCCTGCCCGGGTCGCGCGAGAACGCGATGACGTTCGCCGGCGTCGACCCGATCTACGAGCCGATTCCGGTGCGTCCCGGTGCGCATTACCACATGGGTGGCATTCAGACCGACAGCGACGGAGCAACGGAGCTGCCCGGCCTCTACGCCTCGGGCGAGTGCGCGTGCGTGTCTGTGCACGGCGCGAACCGCCTCGGCGGCAACTCGCTCATGGAGACGATCACGTTCGGCCGGCGCTCCGGCACGGCGGCCGCGGAATGGTCGCTCGGACAGGCCGCAGTCAAGATCCCGGAGTCCGCGGAGCGCGACGCCGAGCGCCAGCTCGAGGAGCTGCTCGGCCGCGAGAGCGGCGAGCGCCCGTGGAAGATCCGCGACGAGCTCGGCGAGTCGATGCTCGAGAACTTCGGCGTCTTCCGCCGTGAAGACAAGATGGTGCGCCAGGAGCAGATCCTCCAGGAGCTACGCGAGCGCTACCGGAGCGTCTACGTCCAGGACAAGGGCGAGGTCTTCAACAGCGACCTGACACAGGCGATCGAGCTCGGGAACATGATCGACACCGCGTGGTGCATGGTGCAGGCCGGCATCGCGCGCAAGGAGAGCCGCGGCGCGCACGCTCGGCCGCACGACTATCCGACGCGCGACGACGCGAACTTCCTGAAGCATTCGATCAGCCGCTGGGCCGACGACAAGCCTGCGCTCACCTACGAGGCAGTCCGCATGGGCAAGTGGGAGCCCGAGGAGCGGAAGTACTGATGTGGCGCTTCGCGTATGCGCTGCCGCTGCTTGCGCTGCCGCTCGCTGCGGTTGCGTGCGGCGGCAAGAGCTCGTCGAGCACGCCGCTGCCGCACGACCCGGTCGCCGCCGTGAAAGGTGCGGCGAGCAAGACCGCGCAGGCGGGCAGCGAGCACGTGCATCTCGTCGGCCGCGTCGTCGCCGGCAGTCAAACCGTGACGTTCAACGGCGCCGGCGACTTCGACACGCAGGCGCACCTCGGCTCGCTGCACGGCGAGTTCTCCGCGGGAGGCCTGAACGGCGTCATCGACGAGGTGACGAGCGGCACGATCTCCTATCTCAAGTCGGACCTGCTCACGGCGCTCGTCCCGGGCGGCAAGACGTGGGTGAAGATCGACCTTGCGAAAACGGCGAAGGCACGGGGAATCAACGTGACCTCCGTCCTGTCGCAAGACCCGACGGAGGCGCTGACGCAACTGCAGGCGCTCCGCGACGTCCAGAAGCTCGGCACCGCGACCGTCGCCGGGGAGACGACGACCCATTACCGGGCGCGACTCGACCTCTCGAAGCTGAAGGGCGTGGCGCAGGCCGGACTCGGCCGGTACGACGTGTGGATCGGCGAGGATGGGTACGTGCACCGGGTGAAGGCGATCGTGACAACCGGCGGCGCGACGTCGACGCTGACCACCGACCTCTCGAAGTTCGGAGAGCCGGTGAAGGTCACCGTGCCCAAGGCAGCCGACACGTTCGACGGGACAAAGGCATCGATTCCGGGACTGACGGGAGGCTGAGCGAGTGCAGGTTGCGCTGAAGATCTGGCGGTACCAAGCGTCCACCGGCGACCGCGCGCTCCAGGAGTACGAGTTCGACGCGCCGGAAGAGGCGACCCTGCTCGACTGCCTCGACATCGTCAAGGACAAGTTCGACGGGACGCTCGCGTACCGGAAGAGCTGCCGCATGATGATCTGCGGCTCCTGCGGCATGCGCATGAACGGCGCCGCCGTCCTCGCCTGCAAGGTGCGGATGTACGAGATCGCGCAGGCCGGCGAGATCCCGACCATTTCGGCGATGGGCAACCTGCCGATCGTCAAGGACCTCGTCGTCGACATGGAGCCCTTCTGGGACAAGTTCAAGGCGATGAAGCCGTACCTCCAGCCCGGCTACGACCGGCCCGAGGACGGCAAGGAATACCGCATCCAGCAAGACCGGATGAACGCCGTCCACAAGGAGGCGCTCTGCGTCAACTGCGGCTGCTGCGTCTCGGAGTGCAATGCGATGGAGTCGGACCCCGAGTTCCTCGGCCCGCATGCGCTCGCGAAAGGCATGCGCTTCGTCGGCGACCCGCGCGACGGCGCGACGGTCGAGCGGCTCGAGCAGTACAGCGGCGAGCACGGCATCTGGGAGTGCACCCGCTGCTACTTCTGCACGGAGCGCTGCCCGAAGGGCGTCGACCCGCGCGAGGCGATCGCGAAGCTCGGCGCGGAGGCGATCGAGCGAGGCGTCGACCGCGACATGGGCGCGAAGCATGCGAAGTGGTTCGTCCGCTCCACCGAGACGACCGGCTGGCTCCGCGAGACCGAGCTCGTCCCGAAGACGCAGGGCGTCGTCTCGAGCGTGAAGCAGATGAAGTTCGCCATGAACCTGATCAAGCACAACAAGGCCGGGCTGTCGTTCCCGCCGCACGTGGCGCGTGACGTCGGCGAGGCCCGCGGGTTGCGCAAGCTCGTCCAGGAGCAGGACCGGCAGGGATTCATGGGGCATGTGCAGGGCGAGCACGCACTGTCAAAGCTCGTGCACGGCTACGACGCAGGCCGCGACCCGTACGGGCCGGGGTCGTTCCCGCGGCCGTACCTGCCCGGAGAAGAAACGACGACGGAGGGCGCAGCGTGAGCACGAAAAGGGTGGCGTACTACAAGGGTTGTCTCGCGTCGATGTCGGCGAAAGAGCTCGACACCTCGACGCAGGCGCTCGCGCCGCGCGTCGGGCTCGAGCTGATCGAGCTCGACGCGGTGACGTGTTGCGGTGCCGGTGACATCCACGAGGCCGAGCCCGACTACTACCTCCATCTGAACGCGCGCATTCTCGCGTACGCGGAGGCGGCCGAGTGCGACACGTTGCTCACGGTCTGCAACGTCTGCACGCTCAACCTGCGCCAGGCGAACTTCATGCTCAAGGGCGACGACAAGCTGCGTGCGCGCATCAACAAGAACCTCGAGTCGGTCGGCGTACCGCCATACAGCGGCGAGGTCGACGTTCGCCACCTTCTCTGGGAGATCGCCGAGGGCGAGGGCTACGAGAAGCTGAAGGTCGCCGCGCACAAGGGGCTCAAGGGCCTGAAGGTCGCGCCGTTCTACGGCTGTCAGATCCTGCGCCCGTCGAAGATCATGGGCTTCGAGGATCCCGATCGCCCGTGGTCGCTCGAGCGCATCATCGAGGCGTGCGGCGGCGAGGCGATCGACTATCCGGCGAAGATCAAGTGCTGCGGCTTCCCGATCATTCAGGCGCGCGAGGAGACCGCGCTGGGCGAGCTCATCCAGCCCGTCGAGCAGGCGATGGCGGCGGGCGCCGACGTGATGGTGACGCCGTGCCCGCTCTGCCACCTCTCGCTCGACGCGTGGCAGCAGAAGCTCGAGGCGTCGACGGGGCGGAAGTTCGGCATGCCGATCCTCCACCTGTCGCAACTCGTCGGCGTCGCCGCCGGGCTCGAGGACTCGGAGCTGAAGTTCAAGCGCCACATCGTCGACCCCCGGCCGGCGCTCGCGAAGTTAGTGGTCTGACCAGCAACGTTCGCCAGGCCCCTGGCCCGCCATCACGCGGCGCCAGAGCCCACGCTCGGGCTTGTCAAGGCAACCAAGCCTTGACGTGCCCGATCGCAGTCTCTGGCTTGGTGCTTGCGACCCAGGAGCCGGGCAACGTCACCGGTCAAACCACTCGAAGTCTGATCGCGGCGCAAGTTTGCCGCCGCTGCGGCATCTGATGAGAGTCGGAGGGGTGGATACCGGCGCGGCTGCCCCCAGTGCAAGCAGGGTGCGCCGCGCCGGATCTCTCTTCGGTGGTGCTGCGCTCGCCGGCCTGGGCTGGGGCTGGTTCGAGGCGGGGTGGGTGCGGCTCCGCGAGCTCGAGGTCGAGCTGCCGGGTCTGCCGCCTGAGCTCGACGGGTTGCGGATCGCGCATCTCTCGGACTTCCACCTCGGCGTTCCGTCGCGCGGCGTCCATGCGGTCGAGCGCGCGGTCGACTGGGCGGCCGAGCGGCGGCCCGACCTCGTCGCGATCACCGGCGACCTGCTGACGCATCCGCGCGGCGAGCCGAGGCTACGGACCCTCGTCGCAAGGCTCCCGCCGCCCGTGGTCGCGGTGCTCGGAAACCACGACGTCGCGATCTCACGCGATCCCCAGGCGCGCGCGTCGAACGTCTCGGAGCTCGAGCCCGCGACGCTGCTCCGCGACGACGGCGTCCTGCTCGAGCTTCGCGGCAAGCGCGTGTGGATCGCGGGCACGCACCCCGGGCCGAAGGCCCCCCGATCAGACACGCCGGGGCCGAGACCTGGGACGATGCCTCCCTCCCGGGCCACGGCCCCGGAGCTGATCGTGCGCGGCGAGACGAAGCTCGACCCGAACACGCTGTCGCGCGAGGCCGACCTGCGAATCCTGCTCTGCCACTACCCGCGCGTGTTCGACCGCGTCGAGCCGGGAAGATTCGAGCTCGTGCTCGCGGGCCATATGCATGACGGGCAGATCACCGTGCCGTATCCCGGCGGCAAGCTGCGGCTCGCCCATCCCGGTGCGCGCTACCAGCGCGGCGTCTACCGCAGCAAGGCCGCGGTGATGCACGTGTCGCCCGGCCTCGGCACGACCTTCGTCCCGTTCCGCTTCGCGGCAAGACCCGAGGCGACGGAACTGGTGCTACGTTCGCCTTGAGATGGCTAATGCCACAATCGCGCACATCTGGATGGTGGCTCACGCGCGGCGCCGTGCGGTCGGGCCAGCCTTGGCAAGGCAACCAGCCTTACCGCCGGCTGTCCCGTCCACACGGCTTGGCCTGAGCCATCCCCAGACGCACCCGACCGTGGCATCAGTCATCTACTGATGGAGGGCCAGGCCTCGATCTCGGCCGACATCCTCGCGCGGTACGCCGCCGATGCGGCACGCGAGGTCGTCGGCGTGCGAGGCGTGTCCGAGAGCCCGCTCCCCGGCAGGAAAGGCGCGCGCGTCACGACGGACGAAGACGGGGTTCGCGTCGAGCTCCATCTCGAGGTCGACTGGGGCGCGTCGATTCCGGAGCTCGGGCGCGAGGTGCAGCTCCGTGTGCGCGAGTACTTGCTGCGTATGGCCGACGTCGATCCTGTCGCGGTGGACGTCAGCGTCGACGAGGTCGGTCCTCGCGCGTGACGCGCATCGCAGGCCTGACCGGCGCGACGCTCTCGACCGCGCCGACGGTGTGCCACGAGTGCGTGTGGTGGCAGTCGCGCACAGGCAGGCACGTCGACAAGCGCAAGTGGATTCACGGCACCGAGGAGGAGTGGGGCGCCTGGGGCACGGTCTACTACGACGACGACCGGCGGCTGCTCGGCTCGATGCAGTACGGGCCCTCGGGGCTCTTTCCCCGTGCGGCCGAGTTGCCGGCGGGACCGCCGAGCGACGACGCCGTGCTCGTCACGTGCGCGTATCTCACCGATCCGACGAAGCCGTGGGTGATGCAGTCGCTCTTCTTGACGGCGATCGGCGAGGCGCGCGACCGCGGGGCGCATGCACTCGAGGCATTCGCGTACCGGTACGCGGACGGCGCACCGGTGTCCGAGCGGTTCCTGCACAAGACGATCTTCCCGCGCGACTTCCTCTCCGACTTCGGCTTCCAGACACTGCGCATGCAGGGCAGGGTCGAGCTGGTCCGCCTCGAGCTCGGCGGCCTGCAGCCCGTCATGGAGGGCACCCGCGAGAAAGTGCTGCGCGTCGTGCGCGAGGCGTTCGTGCCGGCACCGGCACCTCAAAGGCCGTAACGCTTCGCTTCGCTCGCTTCATGGGGGAAACCATGTTTCCCCCGTGGGCCCCCTTCTTCTTCGTGCTCACGGCAGGCGTCTCACTGCTGCGCCGAACACGTTCGGCTCCGCGACAGCGGCTACGGCCGTAGCGGTCAGGTCCATGCGAGCGTCTTGCGCAGGATCGGCGCCGTGGCGAGCATCTACACGTGGCGGATGAATGGCTGAGCCCCGAGGATCTCAGGGCTATCATCTTGGCGTTGCTGCGCATCGAGGAGAAGCTCGACGAGCTGCTCGGAGAGGACGATGAGAAGACGAAGAGGACGATCTCGCCTGAAACGCGCGCGGTGCTCGAGGATCTGCGCCGCGGCGTTCGCGGGCTGATCGAGCTTCTGCAGGCGAAGCTCGACGCCCGGCGCTAAGCCGCCACGCGTAGCTGCGCGAGGACGAGCTCGGCGATCTGGATCGCGTTCAGCGCGGCGCCCTTGTTCAGGTTGTCGCACGCGAGGAAGAGCGCAAGGCCGTGCTCCGACGCGCGGTCGGGACGGATGCGTCCGACGAGCACCTGATCGGTCTGCGCGGCGTCCTTCGGCGTCGGGACGTCGACGACCTGCACCGACGGCGCGTCGCGCAGCAGCGCCGTCGCCTCCTCGGCGCTGAGCGGCCGCTCGAGCTCGATCCAGACTGCTTCCGCATGGCCGACGAGCACGGGGACGCGCACCGTCGTCGCGCTGAACGGCAGGTCGGGCAGCTCCATGATCTTGCGCGTCTCGGCGCGGAGCTTCGACTCCTCGTCCGTCTCGTCGCCATCCCAGGTCCAGTCCATCGCGAGGTTGTGCTCGGCAGGATCCTCGGCGCGCAGCGCGTCCATGCGGCGTGCTCCCGCGCCCGACACCGACTGATACGTCGCCACGCGTACGCGCGTGAGACCTGCGGCGTCGTGCAGCGGCTTCAGCACGCACGTCAGCGGAATCGTGCAGCAGTTGGGGTTCGCGACGATGCCGTCGTTCTCGAGGGCGCGCGCCCCGTTCACCTCGGGCACGACGAGTGGAATGCCGGGCTCGAGACGGTACGCCGACGACTTGTCGACGGCGACCGCACCGCCGCGCACCGCGTGCGGGACGAGCTCGCGCGACGCGGTCGTGCCGACGGAGAAGAGAACGAGGTCGAGGTCGCCGGCGGCGAGCGCGTCGGGCGTCGCCTCCTCGATCGGCAGGGCCCCGCTTCCGAACGGGAGCGTGCCGCCGGCGGATCGAGCCGACGCGAACGCGCGCACGTTGCCGTAACCGCGCGCCGC
Organism: Actinomycetes bacterium; assembly: GCA_031394165.1. Lineage (GTDB taxonomy): Bacteria > Actinomycetota > Thermoleophilia > Gaiellales > Gaiellaceae > Palsa-739. Next base: position 784 of record JANMWV010000037.1, on the reverse strand, counting down.
GAGCAGCCCGAGCGTGACGGTGCCGACCGCGCCCGTCGCGCCGACGACGCCGATGCGGGGATCGCCGCTCACGCTTTCTCCAGCTCGAACGCGTCGTGGAGCGCCGCCACCGCGCGACGAACGTCGGCGGTCGCCACGTGGCACGCGATCTTGATCGGCGAGGTCGAGATCACCTTCGACTCGACGCCGATGCTCTCGAGCGTCGCAAAGGTCTTCGCCGCGATGCCGGGGTGACTCTTCATGCCGGCACCGACGAGGCTCACCTTGCCGAGGTCGTCGCGCATCGACCACTCGATGCCGAGCGAGCTGAGCAGCTCCTCGCAGGCTTCGCGATCCTCGAGCGGCGCGCTGAAGACGATCTCGTCGGATGCGACCTGGAGGATCGTGTCGACGTTGACGCTCGCGCCAGCGAGTTTCGCGAACAGCTTCGCGGCGTCGATCTCTCGCACGCGGAACAACGGCTCGCAGTCGGTGTGCGCCACTCCGGAGATGATTGCCTTCTCGAGCACCGGATCCTCCTCGTCGACGATCCACGTCCCCTCTGCCTGCGAAAAGGTCGAGCGAACGTGCAGCCGCACGTCGTGGTTGCGCGCAAACTCGACCGAGCGTAGCTGCAGCACCTTGGCGCCGCTCGCCGCGAGCTCGAGCATCTCTTCGTAGGTGAGGGCTTTCAGCTTCCGCGCCTTCGGAACCATTCGCGGGTCGGCAGTGAACACCCCCTCGACGTCGGTATAGATCTCGCAGACGGTGGCGCCGAGCGCCGCTGCGAGCGCGACGGCCGTGA